>CAYMQR010000313.1:0-6387 GCA_964392195.1 uncultured bacterium
CTCGGCGGCCGGGGCGAGCCGCCCGCGCCGCCGCTCGCCGCCGCCGCCGCCCCGCGCCGCGCGCGCCGCGCGCCGCGCCCGCGCCCCGCCTCGCCGCCGGCGCCGCCGGCCGCCGGCGGCGAGGCCGCGCGTCCGCCGCTCGGCGCGGCGAGCGCGGCGCCACCCGGCCCCGCCGCGCAGCCCTCACCCCCGCCGGACGGCATGCCCGAGCGGCGCCGCGCCGCGCCCGCCGCGACGCCCGCGAGCGGTGATCCCGCGATCGCCGACCTCCTCGCCCAGACCGTCGCCCGCCTCGAGGCGCTGACCCACGAGCTTCGCCAGGCGAACGACGCCCACTCGGCGGAGAAGCACGAGCTGCTCTCGGCCCTCGACGGCCTGCGCGCGCCGGGGCTCATGAGCCTCGACGAGGCCGCGCGCTACCTGCACGTCTCGCCGGCGACCCTCGGATCCCTGGCGGACCAGGGCGCCGTGCCGTGCACGCGCCTCGACGCTTCGGGCGGCTGGCTCTTCACCAAGTCGCTGCTCGACGAATGGGTCGCGGCGCGCAGCCGAGGGAAGGCCTGACGCCCGTCGTCCGCCGGCCTTCCTCGCGCCATGCCGCTTTCGATCTCACGGGCAGCGATCACGCGCTGCCGGGTGGTGTACCTCGGCCCGCCGGGCGCCGGGAAAGCCACGAGCCTTCGCTACGTCTACGCGAACATCAACCCGCTGCGCAAAGGCGAGCTGCGGCAGCGCGCGCGCGGACGTGACCAGATCCTGGAGCTCTCCTTCGACGTGCGGATCCGCTCGGCGGTGGCGCGCGTGAGCCTCGCCACGGTCACCGGTCCGGTCTCCGATCCGCAGGTGTTCGTCGACCTGCTCGAGGGCGTGCACGGCGTGGTGATCGTGGCCGACTCCCAGCCCCAGGCGTTCGGCTCGAACCTGCGCGCGCTGCAGTTCGTCGAGCAGGCGCTCGGGCTGCTGGGGCGGCGGCTCTCCGCGGTGCCGCACGTGCTCCAGTACAACAAGCGCGACCTCCACGACGTGCTGCCGATCGCCGAGCTCGACGACGCTCTCAACCGCTACGGCGTGGCGTCGTTCGCCACGGTGGCGACCGAGGGACGCGAGGTGGAGGACGCGCTGGTGGCGCTGACCGCGAGCGTCATCGACACCACCGAGAGCGCCGAGCGCGGCGGCGCGTCCGCGGCGCGCGCGACTCCCGCGAGCGGACCCGAGCTGAGCCCCCTCGAGCAAGCCGAGCGCAGCCAGCTCCGCAGCCGGCTGCAACGCCAGCGCCGCAAGGACGAGATCGACAAGGCGGTCTCGATGGCCGAGCACTTCCTCGCCCAGGACGACATGGCCGAGTGCCTGCGGTGGGCGCGCAAGGCGCTCCACCACGACCCCGACCACGCGCGCGCCCGCGACCTCTTCGAGCGCGCCAAGGCCAAGCTCGACGAGCTCGTCGAGCGGCTCTACGCCGACGCGATCGCGGCGCGCGACGCGGGCGACCTCGCGGGCGCCGCCGAGCGCGCCGAGCACGCCCTCGAGCTGCACCCGCACCACCGCGGCTTCGAGCTGCTGCTCGCCGAGATCCGCAAGCTCACCGAGCGGCCGCGCCTCGAGGCGCCGCGCCGCACGGGTCCGGTGACGCCGGTCGCGGCGCCGCCGCCCGCGCCGGCGCCCCCTCCCCCCGCGCCGCCTCCGGAGGATCCCGCGACGCGCCACAAGGAGGAGGTCGTGGCGCTGATCCGCGAGAGCGAGGAGCTCCTCAAGCAAGGTGATCCGCGCGCCGCGCTCGAGGTCATCGCCCGCCTCGAGGAGCGCGCGTCGCGCCTGCCGGGCGGCTCGCGCGACCTGCTCGGCGCGCTCGAGCAGCGCCGCCGCGTGGTCTACGAGGGGCTGCGCGCGCGAGCCCGCCAGCGCGCCGACGTCGGCGACTACGAGCGGGCGCTCGAGGACCTCACGCTGGTGCTCGAGCACGACCCGCACAACTCCGAGACCCTCGCCCTCGTCGACCAGGTCGGCACCGCGATCATCACCCGCGCCGGGTCCGGGCGAGGCTCCGGCTGAGCGCCCGGATGCCCGCGTTTCCCTGCGATTTTTCCCATGTTTTTCCTTGACATCCAAAAAACGGCGGCCGTAGCATGACCGCGCATCGCGAGGGCACGTAAAGGAGAGACCGATGAGGGCGGGTCAGGACATCACCAGCTTGACCACGTATTTCAGTGGGCTCGGTGGGATCTTCGCGCTGCTCATCATCCTCTTCGCCGCTCTCAACCCCCTGCATGGCCCGATCGGCATCCTGCCGGTCCACAAGACCATCTACGCGGCGTTCGCGCTCTCCGCGAGCGTGTTCACGGCGTTCATCATCTACGCCTCCCGCGAGCGCATCGAGAGCTACTACTTCCCGGCGCGCGGCTTCGAGGAGCCGCCCCACACGCTCAAGGCGACGGCGCTCAACATCTGGCCGGTGTTCCTGGCCGCGGCCGCGTGCCTGCTGATCTACCTGTACTCGTACGAGGGGCTCGCCGGTCTGGTGGGCGGCTCCGAACCGGACTCGAACGCGCGCCAGGCGAGCATCCTGCTGCTCCTGCCCTACACGATCGCGTTCGCGGGCTTCACCGCGACCAGCGCCTTGATCGCCATCAAGGAGGCGATCCGCGCCAGCCGCATCGCGTTCGGACTCGACGAGGCCGAGGGCGCGACCGCCGAGCTCACCGACCGCGTGCTGCGCGCCTCCGCCAACCCCACCGGCACCCGCGCGTTGAGGTGATCCCGCCCGCTGGAGGGCGGGCGCCTGCGGCGCCGTGCTCCGTCGGCCGCCAGGGACCGAACGCCGGGTCGGTGACGGAGCACCGACGCTCCAGGTGACGGCCTCCGTTCGGAGGGCCGCGCTCCTGCGCGGCCGCCGATCCGCGTCCGCCCTCACCTCACCTTGCCGAGGAAGTCCTCCTCGAAGAAGTACATGACGATCGCCGTGCGGCGCAGCTTCACGCGCTTGGCGCGGCCGAGGTTGGTGGCGCCGGTCTGGTCGTAGATCGTGCAGTCGAAGAGGTCCAGGTACGGATCGGATCCGGCCGTGGGGATCACGTCCTCGCTCTCGCTCATGTGGACGCGTCCCTTGAGCTTGAACTCGTCCGTGAACACGATCAGGTCGCGACCTTCATGCTCCGCCATCGTTCACCTCGTGGTTGCCGACTGGGGTGGGGGAATCGTCGCTCGGCGCCGCGCCTTCACCATCGCACCGCGCCGCGCCCGACGCACGCCGAAGATGCAGCAGGAACTCGCGGTTGCCCTTGCCGCCGCGGATCGGGCTCTCGATCGCCTCGGAGGGCGTGAAGCCCGCCTCGCGCGCCGCCGCGCACACGCGCTCGACCGCCTCGCGGCACGCCTCCGGGTCGCGCACCACACCGCCCTTGCCGACCCGCGCCGGCTCGAGCTCGAAGTTGGGCTTCACCAGCACGATCGCCTCGCGCAGCGTGGCGAAGCGCGCGAGGTGCGGGATCACCTTGGCGAGGCCGATGAACGACACGTCGACCACCGCGAGGTCGGGCACCGGCTCGAGCGCCGCGGGCTCGAGGTCGCGGACGTGCGTGCCCTCGAGCGAGTGGACGCGCGGGTCACTGCGCAGCCGCCAGTCGAGCTGGTTGTGGCCCACGTCCACCGCGTGGCTGAAGCGCGCGCCGCGGCGCAGCAGGCAGTCGGTGAAGCCGCCGGTCGAGGCGCCGACGTCGAGCACCACGCGCCCCGCGGTGACGACGCCGAAGTGGTCGAGCGCCGCCTCGAGCTTGAGCGCGCCGCGCCCCACGAACGGGTGATCGGGGACCGCGAGGCGGAGCTCGGCGTCGGGTACCAGCGCGTGACCGGCCTTGTCGATGCGCTGCTCGCCCGAGAACACCTGCCCGGCGAGGATCAGCGCCCGCGCGCGCTCGCGCGACGGCGCCAGGCCACGTTCCACGAGGAGCTGATCGGCGCGCGTGCGTCCCGCGCGGCTCATCGCTCCCGCTCGACCACGTAGTCGGCGAGCGCGCCGAGCGGCTCCCCGCGCGCCCCGAAGCGCGCCACCCGGGCGCGCGCCTCGTCACGCAGCGCCCGCGCCCGCGCCCGCGACTCGGCCACGCCGAGCAGCCCCGGGAAGGTGTTCTTGCCGCGGTCCTCGTCCTTGGCGGTGCGCTTGCCGAGCACCTCGGTGCTCGCCGTCACGTCGAGGACGTCGTCGGCGATCTGGAACGCGAGCCCGAGCGCGCGTCCGTACGCCGCGAGCGCCTCGACGTCGTCCTCGCTGCCGCCGCCGAGGCGCGCGCCCGCGCGCGCCGACACCTCGATCAAGGCACCGGTCTTCATCGCGTGCATGCGCTCGAGCGCCGCGAGGTCGAGGTGCTTGCCCTGGTTGTGCATGTCCGCGACCTGCCCGCCGACCATGCCGCTCACGCCCGCCGCGCTCGACACCTCGCGCACCACCCGCAGCACCGTCTCGGGCGGCACCCGCCCGCCGCGCGGCGGCGCGGCGAGGAGGCAGAACGCCTCGGTGATGAGCCCGTCGCCGGCGAGGATCGCGAGCGCCTCGCCGAACACCTTGTGGCTGGTGGGACGCCCGCGTCGCAGGTCGTCGTCGTCCATGCACGGCAGGTCGTCGTGGATCAGGCTGTAGGTGTGGATCATCTCGATGGCGAGCGCCGCGTCGAGGGCGTCGGTGAACTCGCCGCCCACGGCCTCGCAGCTCGCCAGCACCAGGATCGGCCGCAGCCGCTTGCCGGGCGCCTCCACCGAGTAGCGGATCGCCTTCACCAGTGCGGGCGGCGCGCCGGCGAGGCGCACCGACAGGTACTCGGCGAAGCCGGCCTCGACCCGCTCGCGCTGCGCGGCCAGGTAGCCCTTCAGGTCGAATCCGCTCACGAGCGCCCCTCGCGGCCCTCGAGGTCGGTGAGCGGCTCGCTGCGGACCTCGCCGCCGCTGGTACCCAGCAGCACCTCGATGCGCGCCTCCGCGCGGTCGAGGAGCGCCTGGCAGTGCTTGGCGAGCCGGCTGCCCTCCTCGAAGAGCACCAGCGACTCCTCGAGCGGCAGGTTGGGGTCTTCCATGCGCTGCACGATCTCGCGCAGCCGCTGCTGGGCCGCCTCGAAGCTCGGCTCGCTCGCCGCGGCGGCCGCCGCGTCCGGGGTGTTTGCCTTCATCACGCTCCCTGGCCGGGGTCGTCCCCCAGCACCCGCGCGCGGAACCGGCCGCGCGCCACTTGCACCTCGACGATCATCCCATCCACGAGCTGGCGCACGTCACGCACCACGTCGCCGCCCGCGACCCGCGCCACCGCGAAGCCGCGGTGGAGCACCGACGCGGGCGCGAGCGCGCCGAGCCGGCCCGCCACCTCGCGCAGCTCGGCGCCGCGCCGCTCCACCGTGCGCCGCACGTTCGCGTGCAACCGCTCGCCGAGGCGCGCGAGCCGCTCGCGGCCGACCTCGACGCGCCGCCCGGGACCGACCGCGCGCCAGCGCGCGGTGAGCGCCCCGAGCTCGTCGCGGCCGCGCGCGGTGCGGCGGCGCGCGGCCCGCTCGATGCGCTCGCTCCACTCGTCGATGCGGTGGCGGCGGTCGTCCACCCACCGCATGAGCGCCGCGGGCGTCGGCGCCAGGCGATCGATCGCGATGCGGCCGTCCTGGATCTTGCGGGAGAGGAGCGTGCGCATGCGGCGCGCGCTCTCGTCCAGCTCCGCCGCGAGCGCCGCCTTGTCGGGCACCGCCAGCTCGGCGGCCGCGGAGGGCGTGGGCGCGCGCAGGTCGGCGACGAAGTCGGCGAAGGTGACGTCGGTCTCGTGACCGACCGCCGAGATCACCGGCACCGGCGAGGCGGCGATCGCGCGCGCCACCGCCTCCTCGTTGAACGACCACAGGTCCTCGAGCGAGCCGCCGCCGCGCCCCACGATCATCACGTCGACCTGGCCCGACGCGCCGAGCCAGCGCACCGCCCGCGCGATCTCGTCCGCCGATCCCTCGCCCTGCACGCGCACCGGCACCAGCAGGATCTCGACGTTCGGGAAGCGCCGCCGCGCCACCGTGACGATGTCGCGGATCACCGCGCCGGTGCGCGACGTCACCACCCCCACGCGCCTTGGCAGCCGCGGCAGCGGGCGCTTGCGCGCCGGATCGAAGAGCCCCTCCGCGGCGAGACGGCGGCGCAGCTGCTCGAAGGCGAGCATGAGCGCGCCGAGCCCGGCGGGCTCGAGCGCGTCGACGATCATCTGCAGGTCGCCGCGCGCCGGGTACACCGTGACGCGCCCACGCGCGACCACCTTCAGGCCGTTCTCCGGGACGAACCGGAGCCGCGCGCGCGAGTTGCGGAACAGCGCCGCGCGCAGCGCCGAGCGGTCGTCCTTGAGGCTGAAGTAGACGTGCCCCGACGACGGCGTCGAGA
>CAYMQR010000314.1:0-6371 GCA_964392195.1 uncultured bacterium
CTCGCCGCGCGCCCACCACTCGAGGGTGAGGAGCGCGAGCACGGCGGCGCACGCGGCCGCGGACAGCACCGCCGCGCCGCGGGCCCGGTTGGCGAGCGGCCCGCGAGCGAGCGCCACCACCGACGCGGCCGCCACGCACGCCGGCGCCGCGCCGGGGCAGAGGATCGTGAGCGCGCCGAGCGCGCCGCCGAGCGCGGCGAGCGTGCCCGTCGAGCGCCCGCCGCCGTCGCCGAGGAACGGCAGCGCCAGGTTCGCCGCCGCGGCGGCCGCGAGCGCGCTCACCGCGTAGGGTGCCTGGAGCTGGATCGTCACCGAGATCCAGCCCTCCTGCGGGAAGAGCCACAGCAAAGCCGGCACGAGCCCCGCCGTCCCTCCGAGCGCGCGCCGCCAGAAGCGCGTCCAGAGCGCGAGCGTCGCGCCGGCGAGCGCGATCGCGGTGAGGCGCAGCACGGCGGTCGCGGCGCGCGGATCGTCGAGCGGCAGCGGCGCGAGCAGGTACGCGAGCGCCGCCGCGCCGCCCTCGTCGGGCTTGCCCGCCGGATGGGTCAGCACGAGCGGCTGGCCGGCGCGCACCTCGGCGCGCGCCATCAGCACGTCGATCTCGTCGGCGTGGAGGAACGCGAAGAAGCCGTTCGGGAAGAGGAAGAGCTGGAGGTGGATCGCGAGGAACGCGATCGCGAGCAGGGAGAGCGCCGCCCGCTCTCCCTTCACAGATCCTTCCAGCGGGGATCGCTCACGCGCGTCTGCGCGAGGAAGCGGCGCAGGTCGCCCACCGTGGCGATGCCGTGGGTCGCGCCGTAGCGAAGCACCTTCGGGCCGCTCTTGAGCAGCAGCCCCACGTAGCCTCGCACCAGGAGCCGCCGGAACGGCGCCACCACGCGGAAGCCCACCTGCTGCTCGGGGTCGCGGTCGACGATCGCGCGGAAGAGCGCCACCGCGAAGTCGCCGACGTCGCCGCCCTCCGAGGTGATCGCGTCGATCGAGCTCGGCGTGAAGCGGAACGCGAAGTCGGGATCGGACGTCGGACCGGGCAGCAGCAGGCTCTGGCCATCGTGGCGCAGCAGGTGGAACTCGCCGGGCACGTGGCTGAAGTAGACCCGGCTCGAGGCGCCGTCGGCGATGTTCCTGGCCGCAGCCAGCCACGCCGGATGGCTCATGAAGAAGCGCGCGAGCCTCGAGACGTGGAGGTCCGAGTACTGGGTGCAGTCCTCGAGGCTCTGCGGCTGGATCGGCGAGCCGGATCGTCCCGCCCGCGTGCGGCCCGGAGTGCGTGTCGCCACCGCGTCTTACCGATCGAAGGTGACGAGCGGCGGGTCGTAGCCGTCGGGGGTCTGGAAGCCGAGGAGCGCGAGGCACGTCGCCGCGACGTTCGAGAGCCCGCGCTTCGTGACGCTCGCGTCGATCGCGTATTCGCCCGCGTAGAGCGGGTCGAAGATCGCGAACGGCACGGGATTGAGCGTGTGGCTGGTACGGGCCTGGGGGCGCCCGGTGAGCGGGTTGAGCTTGGGCACGCCCTTCTTGTCGCGCTCGAACATGTCGTCGGCGTTGCCGTGGTCGGCGGTGACGAGCGCGATGCCGCCGAGCTTCTCGATCGTGCGCAAGAGCCGCCCCACGCCGAGGTCGACGGCCTCGACGCCGATCACCGTGGACTCGAGGACGCCGGTGTGCCCGACCATGTCGCCGTTCGCGAAGTTGATGCGCGCGAAGCGGTGCTTGCCGCTCGAGAGCGCAGCGACGGTGGCGTCGGCGATCTCGGCGGCCTTCATCCACGGCCGCTCCTCGAACGGCAGCCGGTCCGACGGGATCTCCACGTAGCTCTCCGTGGCCGGATCGAAGTAGCCGCTCTTGTTGCCGTTCCAGAAGTACGTGACGTGGCCGAACTTCTGCGTCTCCGAGCACGCGAACTGGGTCACGCCCGCGTGCGCGAGCAGCTCGCCCATGGTGCGCTCGATGGCGGGCGGCTCGACCAGGTAGCGCCTCGGCAGGTGGGTGTCGCCGTCGTACTCCATCATGCCGGCGTAGAGCACGTCGGGGCGCGGGCCGCGGTCGAAGAACGGGAAGACGTCGTCGTCGAAGGCGCGGCTCAGCTCGATGGCGCGGTCGCCGCGGAAGTTGAAGAACACCACCGCGTCGCCGTCCTGGATGGTGGCGACCGGCTCGCCGCCCTCGGCGATCACGAACGCCGGCAGGTCCTGGTCGATGATGCCGGGCGTCTCGGCGCGGAAGGTCTCGACGGCCTCGCGCGCGCTCGCGAAGCGCCGCCCCTCGCCGCGCACGTGGGTCTTCCAGCCCAGCTCCACCATGCCCCAATCGGCGCCGTAGCGGTCCATGGTGACCTTCATGCGGCCACCACCCGACGCGATCTTGAAGCGCCGCCCGTCCTTTCCGTCGAAGCCGGCGAGCACCTCCTCGAGCTGGTCGACGTAGACGAGCGCGCTGGTCTCCGGGACGTCGCGGCCGTCGAGGAGCGGGTGCACGAAGACGCGCCGCAGCCCCTCGGCCGCCGCGCGGCGGACGATCGCCGCGATGTGGTCGATGTGGCTGTGGACGTTGCCGTCCGAGAGCAGGCCGATCAGGTGCAGCGCCTTGCCGCTGTCACACAAGCGGCTCACGATCGCGCGCCACACCTCGCCCTGCCACAGCCGTCCGGACTCGATCGCGTAGCCCACCAGCTTCGAGCCCTGATCGAACACGCGCCCCGCGCCGAGCGCGTTGTGGCCGACCTCGGAGTTCCCCATGTCCTCGTCGGAGGGCAGGCCCACGGCGGTGCCGTGCGCGCGCAGCTCGATCCACGGACCGTGGGCGCGTAGCCGGTGCAGCGTGGGCGTGCGGGCGAGCGTGACCGCGTTGCCCTCGTCGGCCTCCCGGCAGCCGACGCCGTCCATCACCACCACGAGGAGCGGGCCAGGCCGGCCCGTGAAACGCGGGTTGGGCGTGAGCTTGAGGTCGTCCGCCATGGGAGGCTCCCGACGAGGAATCCCGGCGGCGCCGCGCGCGAGCCGCGGTGGCCGGCGAGAGGAACGCTATGCGTCGGGATAGCCGAGAGCGCGGGCGATGAGAAGACGAGGAGCGCGAGCCGCGAGCGCGGCCGGGAATGGCCGTGCTCGCGGTGCGGTAGAGCGGATTATTGGCCGGGCTTGGCGCCCACGGGAGCGTCGTCGCCCATGAGCGGGTTGTGGGGCCGCGCGGCGACGCCGGTCATGAACAGCGCGGCGGTCGCATCGGTCTCGAGGAGCTGGTTGACGAGCGAGCCCAGGCGCAGCCCGGCGCGGGTGAGCTGGTCCTCGACCACGCGCACGCGCGCCTCGGTGTAGGCCTTGGTGGCGACGTCGTCGGGCGGCAGCTCGTAGGCCCAGCGCACCGCGAGGCGATGGGTCTCCTGCGCCCACGCCAGCGGATCGAGCTGGGTGCCGGTGAAGGCGCGGTCCTCGTCGCTGATGCGGCCCTCGAGGCGCGCCGCGACGTCGCGCCACGAGCCGGGGATCGCGTCGACGAGGTTGGCGTCCCAGAACTCGTGGAGGTCGATGAGCTTGGCGCCCGGCGCGGGGCGGATGTGGATCTTGTTGCCGCCCGCGTCGCGGGTGTAGCCGACGTGCAGCGGCTGGTGGATGTCGGCGACGAAGTGGGCGACGAAGGCGAGCGCCTGGAGCTGGCTGCGCTCGCGCGTGCCGCCGTCGATCACGATCCGCGCGTAGTGCTCGATGCCCTCGACGATGCAGCGCTCCGGGCAGTCGCGCGCCAGGTCGATGCCGGTGCCCGGTACCGACGAGTCGACGTAGTGGCGGATCTTGTCGTCGGCGAACTCGGGCTCTTCGCGGATCTTGTCCGGCCAGTTGCAGATCTCGTTGAACTGGGGGTTCTTCGGGTCGGTCGCGAGGATCTCCTTGAGGTGGCTCTTGACCCGCGAGGTGAGCTCGTCCCAGGCGATCTCGCACACGATGCGGTGGCCCGCAGCGCCCCACGCGTGAGCGGGGCGCGGCATGGCCAGCACGACGAACGCGAGCGCCGCCGCGGCGACGAGGCGGCGGGCTCGACCCTCGGCGGCGCCGCCTGCGGCGGGCCGCCGGTTCACGAACGACTCCGACGTACGCACGCTCACATCCGCATCCCGCCGTCGATGTCGATGCAACGGCCGGTGAAGAAGTCGCACTCGATGATGAAGCGCACGCCCTGGAAGATCTCCTCGGGGAGGCCAGGGCGGCCGAGCGGCACCGCCTTGAGCATTCCCTGCAGCACCTCCGGGCGCATGCCCTTGAGGATCGGCGTCTCGATGAAGCCGGGCGCGATCGCGCCGGTGCGGATGCCGTAGCGCGCGAGCTCCTTGCCCCACAGCTCGGTGTCGGCGACCAGGCCCGCCTTCGCGGCCGAGTAGTTGCTCTGGCCGGGGTTCCCGTAGCGCGCGAGGCTCGAGATGTTCACGATCACCGCGGGAGCGGCGTCGTGCTCGACGACGCGCGCCGCGAACTCGCGGGTGCACAGGAACGGACCGGTGAGGTCGACGTCGATCACCTTCTGCCACTGATCGAGCGTCATCTTCTTCACCGCGCCGGTCTCCTTGTCCTTCTTGACGAGGAGGCCGTCGCGGAAGAGGCCGGCGTTGTTGACCAGGCCGTTGAGCTTGCCGAACGCCTTCCAGGCGTCGTCCATCAGCTTCGCGACCGCGTCTTCCTTCGAGACGTCGGCGGTGAAGCCCTGGATCTTGCCGGCGTAGCCCTTCGCTTCGCTCTCGAGCGAGGCGAGGCCCTCGGCGGCGATGTCGCACGCCGCCACGCTGGCGCCGAGCTCCGCGAGGCGAAGCGCGAAGTGCCGGCCCATGCCGCTCGCCGCACCCGTCACCACGATCTTGAGATCGCTGACCTTCATCGACGTCCTCCTGTTGGGTTGGATCGAGGGGTTTAGCAGGTCGCGGGAGAACGCGTCAGCGGCGGCGTATCGGGCGTGGGCGATCGCTCTGGAGTGTAGGGGCGGGCGCGAGCCCGCCCGATTTCTCGCCGGATCCACGATCTTTCCGGACGCAGCTCCGGCGCGCGCGGGTTAGGGTGCCTGCACTCGGAGCAGGAGCCGCGATGGACCTCAACCAAGTCACGATGCCGGTCACCGACCTGAGCCGCTCCATCGCGTTCTACGAACGGCTCGGGCTCACGTTGATCGTGCGCGCCGAGGAGCGCTACGCGCGCTTCGAGCTGCCGTTCGGGAACGCCACGTTCTCGCTCCACCACACTGAGGAGGTGCGGACACCGACCGGCGTGGTCGTCTACTTCGAGTGCGAGGACCTCGACGAGCGGGTCGCGCGGCTGGTGGCGAACGGGATCGCGTTCGACACCCTGCCCACCGACCAGCCCTGGCTGTGGCGCGAGGCCTACACCCGCGACCCCGACGGCCACGTGATCTGCCTCTTCCGCGCCGGCACGAACCGCCACAATCCCCCGTGGCGGATCCGCCCGCGAGCCGACGAGTAGCCGCCCCCCCTCGGAGGGCCCGCCCTCCCGGCGGGCCGGGGAGTCGCTGACGGGGCACCGACGCTCCAGGCGTGCCCGGCGATACGACGCGGTGCCGGCGGTCTCTGCTGCCCGCCGTCGCTGCTCGACCCCCCCCCCCGCGAAGGCTCCGCCGCCTGGCCGTCCCGCGAGTCAGCGCCGCGCGCCGAACTCGAAGGGGTTCAGCACTTCGACGCCGAACGGGGCGAAATCGGTCACGTTGCGTGTCACCACGGTCAATCCGTGGACCTTGGCGATCGCCGCGATCATCGCGTCCTCGTAGAGCGTGTCCGACTTCCGATGCATGAACTTGGCCCAGCACCGGAATGCCGGGCCATCCATCGGCAGCACGTTGTACGAGTCGGCGAGCAGGTCGAGCCACGCCTCGATCTCCGCGGCCTTCTCGGGATCCTGCTCGCGGGTGAGCTCGATGCCGGCCTGGATCTCACCGAGCGTCACGGTGGCGAGGTGGAGGGTGGGATCGGCGACGGAGTCGAGCCACGCGACGACCGCGCCGTGCGGCCGCGGCTTGCGCAGCTCCGAAACCACGTTCGTATCCAGCAGGTACATCGCGGATCACCGCAGCGCGACGGCGCGCCGACGGCTCGCCTTGCCGCGCTCGGGCACCAGAAGCTCTGTGCGAGCCGAATCGGAGAGGAGCAACTGCTTGAGCGAGGGACGAGCCACGGCCTGCAGGCGGCGCCACTCGTCGATCGGCACCAGCACGGCCGTCTCCGTCCCGCGCCGGGTCACCACCTGTGGGCCCTCGCTTACGCACGCATCGAGAAGCTCGCTGAATCGAGCCTTGGCGTCCTGAACTGCCCACGTGTTCATCGTGGTGGCCCTCCGTGGCAAGCTGACTAGACCGCTGACTAGTCTACCGGCGACGGCCCA
>CAYMQR010000315.1:0-6366 GCA_964392195.1 uncultured bacterium
CTTCCGCTTCACCCTCGACGGCGGCAAGAGCTTCCCGAGCCGCGGCCGCGGCGTGCGCATCCCGACCCTCACTGAAGCGCTGCGTGCGCTGCCCGGGATCCGCTTCGAGATCGAGATCAAGGAGGGGGCCGAGGCGGTACCGGCGGTGGTCCGCGCGGTCCAGGAGAGCGGCGCCGAGGCCCGCGTGCTGCTGGTCTCGCCACGCGCCGACGTGCTGGCGCGGGTCCGCGCCCTCGCGCCGGCGATCGCGACCAACCTCGACGAAGCGAGCGCGCGCGCGCTGATCGGCAGCCTTCGCACGGGCGCCGCCCCGAGCGCGCGCCCGAGCGGACAGGTCCTCAGCGCCGACCCGCGCCAGCTCGCCGACGCGGGTGTGGGAAAGCCCGAGATCGCGGCCCTCTCCCGCCTCGGCATCCCGGTCCAGGCGTTCACGATCGACGACCCGGCCGAGATGCGCCGGCTCATCGACCTCGGCGTGGCGAGCCTGGTCACCAACCGGCCCGACCTGGCCGCCGGGCTCGGCGACGCCGCTCCCGCACCGAGCCCGTCGCCGTCCACCCGAGCCTCCGCCTCGGCGCCGCGCACGCTGGTGGTCCTCGGCGACTCGATCGGCGATCCACCGGCGGGCACCACCGCCTACGCGGCGCTGCTCGGCGGGAGCCTCGAGCTCACCTCGCCCGACGCTCGCGTGTTGCGCGCGGCGCGCTCGGGATCGCGCTCGCGTGACCTACCGGGCCAGGTCGCGGCCCTGCCGAGCACGGTGCCGGGTCCGGTCGCGGTGCTCGTCACCATCGGCGGCAACGACCTCCGCGAGGCCACGCCGAGCGTCGTCATCGGCGCCGACCAGAACCCGCGCGCGGCGCTGGTCCGCAACGTGAGCGCGGCGCTCGACGAGCTGCTGCGCCCGGGGCGGTTCGGCCCGGGAGTCGAGGTCCGGGTGTACCTCGCGACCATCTACGACTCGAGCGACGGACAGGGCGGCTTCCGCGAGCGCGGCTGTCCGATCCCGGTCGGCAAGCTCGACACCACGCCGTTCTTCCGCCGCTGGAACGACGACCTGCGCGCTCTCGCCGCCGCGCGTGGCGTCACCGTCGTCGATCTCCACCAGCTCTTCGTCGGCCACGGGCTCGGCACGCCGTCGTCGTGGTACCTCCCCGACTGCATCCACCCCAACGACGCCGGTCACGCCGCGATCGCGCGCGCCTTCGGCGACGCGCTGGGGCTCGGCACGGCCATGGTCGCCGAGCGCGCGGACGGCAACCGGGTCGCGCGCGACGCGGCCGGGGCTCCGACCACTCCAGCTCCGCCTCTCGGCGCGGGGCTTCACGAAGGCTCGTTCGAGGTCCGCCTGAAGAGCGGCTCCGCGTTCAAGGTGCGCAAGTACACCGACCGCGGCGACAGCATCGAGGTCAAGCGCTCCGGGCTGGCCGTCACGATCCGCAAGTCGGAGATCACCGCCATCACCGCCGTCGATTGAGCGCGCCGCCCTCCAATTCGATCGCGCGCTCGCGTACCATCGGCGCTCACCCGGGGGACCCGATGCGCGCCACCACCCGATCGACCTCGCCGCGAGCCACCGCGCTCGCGATCGCCCTCGCCGCGCTCGTCGCAGGATGTGGTGACGTCGGCTCGGCCGGCGGCGGCGCCGAGCCGACGATGGCGCCGGTCGCCGACCCGGACGCCGCGGCGAGCGCGTTCCGCCTCTTCTACCGGGAGCGGGTGGAGCGCGCGACCCTCGCCTACAACCGCTTCGGCCTGTTCGGCGACACCGTCGCCGCCACGACGATCGGCTCGCGCGCCATCGCCCGCGACGGCGACACCATCGAGGTGATCCCGCGCGCCACCGACAACAACCTCATCGGCACCTCGGCGCTCGGCGCGTGGAACGCCTATCGCGTGTTCCGCACCCGCACCCTCGAGCTCACGCTCATCCGCATGCTCGACGGCCTCGCGCTCGCCGAGGCGGTGACCGGCATCCCGGGCCTGACGGTCCGCGAGGTCATGCCCGGCTGGACGCGGACCGTCGACGGCCGCGACGGGACCGTGACCCGGACCCGCGACGGCGCCACCGCCGTCCACCCCGATCCACCCGACCCGGCGCTCGAGGCCGAGATCGTCTCGACGTTCAGCGACGGCCTGCGCTTCGTTTACCGCGAGGACCCCGCCGAGGTGTTCTTCGGCTTCGAGCCGGCGGCCAGCTTCGAGCACTACGCCAAGACCCTGAGCATCGACGAGCGCCCGCGCTTCCTGCGCGAGAGCGACTGCTGCTCGTCGCTGATGCGGACTCCCGAGGGCTACCCGTGGGCGGGTGCGTGGTGGGGAAACCACAACTCGCGCGACAACTTCCCCGACCTCTCGATCGGCATCGTCACCGCGATCGAGGTCGCGCGCGACCCCACCGTCGGCGACCAGCTGCGCCGCTCCGCCGAGCGGGTGGTCGAGGCGGGACGGCGGATCGGCGACCTGGTGCAGGCGAACGGCGGCAACCTCATGACCGTCGACGAGTACCACGATTACGGCGACCTTACCGTGGGCGGCGCGCGCCGCCCCCACGGTGACCCCGAGAACCAGGACCTCGGCTCGATGGCGGCATGCCAGATGGCGTACCTCGCCAAGACGATCTCCAGCGACGGCCTCGACCTGCCCTACCCCGCGTTGCCGCTGCCCGGCGAGATCGAGCAGTTGCTGCTGAGCGACCTCTTCGGCGTCGAGATCGACCTGCCGATCTACGACTGCCTCGACCTGAACCAGGCCTACTTCGGCGAGAGCTTCGACTCGATCGGCCAGGGCGACGTGTTCGGCGTCACGCTCTTCGAGCTGATCGGCGTCCTCGACCGGCTGAGCCCGGGCCTCGCCGAGACGATCCTCGGCAGCTTCCAGAACGACTACGACGACGTGGTCGAGGCGACGCAGACGGTCCTCGCGTACGCGCGGATCCTCGGCAAGACCGGCCTCGAGGAGTCGGCGCGCGCCGCGCTGCTCTCGCAGACGCGGCTGCAGCGCACCTTCGCCGACCTCCTCTACTCCCGCAGCGAGCCCGAGCGCGCCGCCAGCCAGCGCTACGACGCGGCGCTGTTCGAGGCCGGCGCCGGCATCGAGGGCGAGACGACGCGCGCCGACCTCGGCGACTTCGCCACCGCGGAGGCGCGGATCGCGCAGATCGAGAGCGAGCTCACGATCGGCGAGACGCCGCCGGCCGCGCTCGTGAGCGACGAGGAGATCGCACGGCGCATCGAGGCGAACCTCGCCGGCGAGAAGCTCGCGAGCGTCGTGGAGCGCTACCGCGCCGCCTACGGCACCACGCCGCCGCTGCGCCGCACCGCCGACGGCTACGAGGCGCGGACCTCGGTGGACCCGACCTATCGCGCCGTCGAGGTGCCGCACCACCGGTTCCTGGGCGGCGCGCACTATCTGGAGGAGATCGCCGTGTGCGTCCACTCGCCGGCGATCCTCGACTGCACGTGGGCCAAGCTCGGCTGCGCGGCCGCCGACCTCGACGGCGACGGCGACTCGGACGCCACCGACCGCTCGCTCCAGGCGAGCGCGGCGGGCACCGCGGCGGGCCGCTCGTGCGGGTCACGCAACGGCTGGTGCGACGGCGCCGACGCCGACCACACGGGGCGCGTCGACGAGCTCGACGCGGCGTTCGTCGCCGCGGCGGAGGGCTGCCACTACCCCTGACGGCGCGGCGCGACCCGGATCACGTGCGGCGCGGCGCCCTGGGCCGTCGTCACCGAGAGCAGGTCGCGGCTCGCGTCCCAGGTGCTCGACCAGCTCACGTCGGGGTCGCTGGTCGTGACCTCCCAGCCCTCGGCGTAGACGCGCGCCGCGGGCACGTAGATCTCGGTCGCGCCACGCGCGCCGGCGCGATCGACGAATTCGAGCTCCATGACGCGGGTCGCCGGATCGTACGACCACCGCGTGGGCTCGCCGGCAACCACCTGCGGGTAGGTCCGCACCAGCCGTCCGGCGACGGGCGTCTCGTCGTTGTCGGCGTCGACCACCAGCCCCGGACGGTCGTGGCTCCAGTAGGCCCAGCCCGCGCGCAGGCGGTCGAACATCGCGAGCTGGTCGAGGAGGAAGTCGCCCCCCTGGTTGGCCTGATCGGACGCGCCGAACTCGCCGATGAAGAGCGGCGTGCCGTAGCGCGCGGCGTCGGCGCCACGGTTCGCCTCGTAGCGCTCGAGGAACAGGTCGAGCTTGGCGCGATCGTCGGGGGTGTAGATCGCGGCCAGCGAATACGCGTGCGGGAAGAACGCCAGCCGCGGCTCGCCGGGGCGCGGATCCTCGATCCGGTCGAGGTACTGGGGCCAACCGTCGCTCACCAGGAACGCGGTGGGCTCGTAGAAGATCCAGTGGTCGGCGTCGACGGCGCGGATCGCCGCGATCACGCGCTCGTAGAACGGCTGCAGCAGGCCGCGATCCCAGGCGTACGGGTCGAAGAGCCAGTGCGGCGAGAACGGCTCGTTCATGATCTCGTAGCCGATCACCGCCGGGTGGTCGCGGAAGCGCTCGGCCAGGTACGCGAACATCGCCGCATAGCGGTCCTGCAGCTCCGGGTGGTCGCCCTCGTGCTCGAAGAAGTTGTCGACCGCGCGCACCACCGCCGGGGAGGCGTTGTTGAGCTCCCAGGTGTCGAAGTGGATGTTGGGTAGACCGTCGGTGATGCATGCCCACGCGGGCGCACCGTCGAGCGGCATGCCGAAGTGGAGCGACCAGCCGTCCTGGTGCATGTCGAGGACCACGGCGATCCCCGCCTCGGCGAACCAGTCGAGGCGCTCCTCGATGGCGTCGAGGTAGCTCTCGTCGTAGACGCCGGGCTCGGGCTCGAGGCCGTCCCACAGCACCAGGTAACGGACGAAGTCGAAGCCCCAGTCGGCGCGTACCCGCAGCGCGTCGGCGCGCTCGATCCACGGCAGGCGGCGCGGGTCGTACTTGGCGCCGCTCGCGATGTTGACGCCGTGGAGGATCCGCGCGCGGCCGAGCTCATCGGTGGGGAACGCGGACGGCTCGGGCGGCGTGCCGCCCGAGCCCGAGCCCGAGCACCCCACGAGCGCCGCCACCAGCAGCGTCGCGCCGGCCGGTCGCCCGCCGGCGAACGCCGACCCGAGCCGCGACCGGACGCGCCGCTGGAAGGCGCGCTCGCGGCTCACGATCGGCCGCACGCCGCGGCACGGCGCGGCGCCGTCGCGCTCGGGACAGGTCGTGCACGGCGTGCGGTCGGGAGTGCGACCGCGGTGGAACGCGACGGTGCCGGCCAGGATCGCCACGGCGCTCGCCGACAGCGAGGCGCCCGCCGCGCCTCCGAGCCGCGCGCCGGCGACGAAGGCGAACGCGAGCCCGAACGCGGGGAGGCCGCGGGTGACCCCCTTCGCGAGACGGGCGCGCGCGCCGGGCACCAGCGCCGCGGCGACCGCGAGCGCGCCCGCGCCGAGCGCGGCGCCCGCCTGCGCGAGGTCGACCCTCGCGACGGCGAGCGCCACCCCGAGGCCCGCGAGCGAGCCGCCGAGCGCGCTCGCGCAGCCACGGCAGACCCGCGCCTTGCGGCCGACGCGGATCACCTCGCCCGCGTACTCGTCGCAGAGCGGGTGGTGGGCGTAGCGGTGGAAGCGGTGCGCAGCGCGGCTCAGCCGGTCGAGGTCGCGCGCGGTGGCGCGTGGGATCGTGGGAACCGCGGGCCGGCTCACGCGGTCGCCGTCACGCGACCGGGCGCAGCCGGACCGCCGTCCCGTACGCGACGATCTCGTTGGTGTTCTGCATCAGCTCACTCGAGTCGAAGCGCATCCCCAGCACCGCGTTGGCGCCCAGCTCGATCGCGTGCTGCTCGAGGCGGCTCATCGCCTCGTTGCGCGAGTCGTTGGCGAGCGAGGTCAGCGCCGAGATCTCGCCGCCGAAGAACTGCTGGCAGCCGGCGCACGCGGTGCCGACCACGCTCCGCGACCGCACCGTGATCCCCCAGCACGGGCCGAGGACCTTGTCGATCGCGGTGCCGGGCGGGGCCTCGAACGTGGTGACGATCGTGATGCGGTGAGGGTGCGGCTTCGGCATGGATGGCCTCGCGGGCGGCGGCGTGCCGCGAAGCTAGCAGCGCGCCACGCCGCGGCGCAACGCGCGCTCGTCGAACGGCCGGTCGCGGCACGACCGCACGAGCGTAGCGACTGTCTCGGGAGTTGGACCCGCGCGACGGCGCCGAGGGACCACGGCGCCGCCGGCGCCTGCCCTCCAGCGCGGGCGGGGACTAGAACAGCCGCGCGGTTACCCGCTCGCGCATCCCGGAATCCCGGATCGCGGAACGACCAGACTCGCCAACTGGCGCGTGCCAGCGGCACGCCACGAGCGAAGCGAGTGACTCGGGGGTGGGACCCG
>CAYMQR010000316.1:0-6360 GCA_964392195.1 uncultured bacterium
GGCCGAACCCGCTGAAGAGGGCCGCCGGTGGAGGCTCGGGCAGCACCGTCGGCTGCTCCCGCGCCGCGGTCTCGAGCAGCCTGATCACGACCTGGGAGTCCGATCCGTAGGCGACGCCCACGCTGATCTCGTTGCCACGCTGCCCGCTCGTCAGCGACCAGTTGGTCACCGTCGCCGACGTGAGATTCGAGTTCGGAACCGCGATGTCGGCGCCGCTCCACGTGCGCAGACGCGTGGACCGGATCCCGATGTCGGTGACCGTGCCGGTCACGTCCCCGGCCGTCACGACGTCGCCGATGCCGAAGGGCCGCTCGACCAGCAGGATCAGGCCC
Organism: uncultured bacterium; assembly: GCA_964392195.1. Lineage (GTDB taxonomy): Bacteria > JADJOY01 > JADJOY01 > JADJOY01 > JADJOY01 > JADJOY01. Next base: position 333 of record CAYMQR010000316.1, read on the forward strand.
GACATGAAATTGCCTACCACGGATTGCAGGCCGAGACCGATGCCGACTCCGAGCGCGCCCATCAGCATCGTGAATCGATTCAGGTCGAGTCCGGCGGCGCTGATGGCGAACAGGAAACCGGTGGTCACGAGGCCGTAGTGGAGCAGCTTGGACACCATCTCACCGACGCCACGAGCCAGCCTCACGCGGCTCCACACCGCGGCGTCGAGGAAGAATCGAAGCACCTTCGAGAACAGCAAGGTCCCGGCGATCGTCCCGGCCAGGATCAGCACCGAACCGATCGTGAACTCGACCGCGCCGATCTCGAACCGGTACCCGAGCGCGCGACGGGACTCCTGGAGCAGCGGCGTCATGAGGTCGAAGTTCTCGAGCACGAGCAACGCCAGGAAGAGCCGCGCGACCCACCGGATGCCGCCCGCGAGCCGCAGCGCGAGGCCCTCGGGCTCGCGCGTGAAGTACGACGCGAGGGCACCCTCGGGCGTCTCGATCGCCAGCTGCAGGAAGCCGTGCGAGATGCGGAGGAAACCGAACAGGAGCGACGCCCCGAACAGCGTGCCGACGATGCCGTTGACCAGGTGCGACGCGAGGGCGGTCAGGCCCGCCACCTCGGCGCCGAGCGCCACCACCGGCAGGGCCGCCAACAGCGAGAGCCCCTGATTCCGGATCACCGGCGGCAGCTCTTGAAGCGCCGGCGAGTCGCCAGTGTCTCGGCTCGCGCGAGCGAGGCGCCGCACCACGACCGCCGCGGCGATGATCAACGCCGACGCCGCGAGCCGGCCGGGGAGCGAGGTGCGCGCGAGGTTCAACACGATCAGGTGGTTGGCGATGAACACCCCAGCGACGCCCCACAGCAGCGGTCGGAAGCGCGCGGGGAGCAACCGTGGGATGACGCGTAACAAGGGCAGCAGCAGGAGCGTGGAGTCGAGCGTGACCCGCCCGCGCCAGATCGCGCCCGCCATGAACGTCGGCAACAGCGCCGCGGAAACCGGCCGCCGCGCGACACTGACCAGCGCCTGGACCGCGGGATTCTCCACCCGCGACCACCTCGGTGCCGAGCGCCGCAGCAGGACCATTGGCAAGACGAACACGACCCACAACCCCAGCTGCTCCGTCGCGGAGGTCAGCAGCACCGTGCCGAACTGCCGGAGCACGAGGGCCTGATCGGCGCCGGCCTCCGGTGGCCCCGGTGGCGGCGTACCGCTCCCCGATGGCTGCGGTGCCTGGGCGGGCGCGGACGTGTTCCTGGACCGATCCGGGCTCGACGAGCCTCGCGCCGGGAACGCCTCCCAGAGCGGTGGAGCGTCGAAACGAAGCAGCGGCGGCTCGACCGACGATTCGGTCAAGGCGGTCAGATCATCGGCGGACTGCGCGACGTCGATGTTCAGTACGGCGATACGCGACTGCAGACCGAGGAGAACGAGCTGTCGGCGCCGGACGGCTTCCTCGACGCGCGCCGTTTGATGCAGCATCCGATCGATCGTCGCCAACGTGTCGTCCTGGCCGCCGCGCTGCCCCAGCTGCGCGTGGGCCGCGAGCAGCGCCCGGGACTGCTCCGACAGCTCGCTCAGATCACGCTCCAGCCCAACGGAGAGCGCGTGCGTCTGCTGTTGACGCAGGTCGAGCTCCGAGCCGAGGCGGGACCAGACCCGTTGCAGCATCTCGAGCATCACGCGAGTCGGGGATCCCGTGAGCGCTTCCGCCTGGGTGCTGCGCAAGCGGGCAATCGTCGTGGCCAGCTCCGGCAGCGTGCGCTCGACCTCCGCGACCACCGCCGACCCGTCGTCCTGCGTCGCCCGACGCACCAGGGCGGCGCTTCGCTCGAGTACCGAAGGGAGATCCGACAACGGGTTCGCCGCGGGTTCGGCGGCGGAGGCGATCGGCGCTGGCTCGGTGGCCGGCATCGACGCCGGCACCGGCAATGGGCCGGGGAGCTGCGCGAACGCGCCCGGCGCCGCCACCACCAGGGAAAGGGGCAGGCCCCACAACGCACCGCGCACCCGCCGCGCACGGCGGATCGATCCAGAGCTCGTCAGCATCGATCACCCCTCCTCCGGCTCGTCCTCGATCCGGGCAGCCTCGCGGTGGATCCGCGCGACGTCAGCAACCGCGCCGGGAGCCGTGCCCCGCGCGAGGTTCGCGCGATCCCGGCGCCATCGCGCGGCACGGGCTCATGGCAGCGGCGATCGAACCACGCCTCACGAGCCAGGCGAGACGGCGGCGAGGTCGGGCAGCCGAGAGAGGGCCTCGGCGTCGAACGGAAGCCGTGAGCCGCCATCGACCGTGGGAACCGCGATCTGTCCCGGTACGATGTCACCGATCGCCGCCGCAAGCCTTCGGCCGCCGAGCCTGGTGAGACGGCCCGCGCCGTCCAGCAAGTGTCGAAGCGTGCCGGGGCGGCGCTGCCGCGCGCTCGCGGTCGACGGATCACGTCCCGCCGGCGGCGTACCGGGCGCTCGAGAGACCTGCCCTCTCCCGATTCTCCGATCGAGGCGATTCCCGGACCTTCCCATTCGCGCTCGGCGCCGACCGCTGGCTGCGGCGAGCAGGTCGCGCGCGTTGCGCGAATACTCACCCGGCTGCGGTCCGGACCGCGAGGAGTCCAGCGGAAGGCGTCGCCACGGCGGTCGTGACGCCGGGGCATTTCCCCGGGGCCAACGGATCCGAGCCTTCCATGCTCAGCGCTTGCTCCCGCCCCGCCCCTACTGGAGCGTGCACTTGAGCTCTTCACCCAGCCAGGTGGCCGTCGCCCCGGTATCGTCGTTCACGAACCACAGATTCTGGCCCTCGTACCGGACCACGCTGGTGGTCTTCACTTGGAAGCCGACGACCGTGCGGTCGCCGCGTTCGAAGCTGGCGGCCGGCGGGTCGGTTTCGAAGAACGTCGCCACGACCTGGTTCGCGGGCTCCCCGTTGCAGGAATAGAAGGCGGGCTTCTTCCCGGGTACGAGCTGAAACCTCACCTGCAGCTCGGCGATGCGGAGCCGGTACTCCCCTTCGACGCAGCTACGGACATCCGTGGCGATCCAGCTCTCCGTGAGGTAGACGGGATTGTCGGCGTCCTTGGCCTTCCAGCACTCGTTGCGCCCCTTCACCCAGCCTCGCTGCTGGGTGCGCAGCCAGGAGGGCACGTCGTCCTTGGCCTTCCGCAGCGCCGCCTCGTAGACGCCGGCGAGCTTGTGGTCGAGGTCGGCCAGACCGCGATCGGCGCAGATCAGCTTCTCGACCTCGCTGTTCGCCTTCGAGCAGTCGAACGACGGCCCCGGCGCCGCGGTCTGCGCCTCGGCTCGTGCCGTGGTCGCCGCGCACCCCAGGCACACGGCGGCCACGAGGACGGCGGTCGTTACAACGACGGATCGTGATGGCATGACTCCTCTCCTCTCTGCCTTGCGTTCCTGGCTCGGGCCCCGAGCGCCGCCTTTGCGCCCCCCCAGGAAACGGACCCGCCGACGCGGGACCCGGATCCCACCCGACCGGACGTGGTTCACGCGCCGGAACTCACCGCATCCCCGCTCAGCCGGCCTTCTTGACCTCGATGATCTGGTGGAACGAGAAGCGCCGCAGGAACGGGAAGATCTTGTCGATCACCCCGTCGATCGCCTCGCACCTGTCCACCATCGGCCCGCCGTTGCCGCGCGTGGCGACGATCGCGAAGTGGCTGAAGAACGCGAATGGCCCGGGATAGAGGTTCACGTTGCCGAACACCTCGCGCATGGTCGCGATCTCGCCGCGCGAGATGGCGTGCTCGTAGCGGGTGCCGGCGATCGGGAAGTTGGGGATCGCGCGGGTGAGCCGGTTCATGAAGTCGAAGAGCGGGTTCTTGTAGGTCGGCTCCCAGAACACGCCGATGCCGCCGGGGCGAAGCACGCGGAACACCTCGCGGCTGGTGATCCCCACGTTCACGTGGTGGAGGATCTTGGTGCCGGCGACGGCGTCCACGCTCAGGTCGCCGAGCTCGAGCGCCTCGGCGCTGCCCACCTTCGCCTCGACGCGGTCGGCGACGCCGTTGGTCTCGCACAGCCGGCGCGTGACCTCGACCAGCTTCGGGCTCAGGTCGATCGCCGTGACGCGCACGCCGCGGCGCGCGAGCAGCACCGACATGATGCCGTAGCCGCAGCCGAGGTCGAGGATGTGGAGGTTCTCGGGGTTGCCGCGCGCGGCGACGAAGCTCGACAGCACGTCGACGTACTTCGCCATGTTGGGCGGGATCAGGCTCTCGTCGATGACCTTCTTGGCGATCTCGTCGCCGTGGCGCTCGCCGACCGCGTCGAAGTAGGCGCGCTCGTTCTGGTAGCGCTGCTCACGGCTCTGGTCGGCCGCGCTGGGAAGCTGGCTCATGGAGTGGCCCTCACTGCCCGCGCGCGGCGGGGCGGCCCTTGCCTGCGCGGATCGCCTCGACGAGCTCGGCCATGGTGCGGATCGGCTCGGGGAAGATCGTGAAGGCGCTGCCGACCTGGCTCGGCTCGACGGCGCCCGAGCCGCCGATGCCGGGCGCCTTGATGGCGGCCGCCGCTGCGGCGGCCTTGGCGTTGCCCTCGGCGCTCACGTCGGGGCGGCCCGAGAGCACCTCGACCGCCGAGATGCCGCGGCACTTCGAGATCCCCTCGCCCACGCCGGCGCCAGGCGTGGAGGCGAACGGATGCGCCGCCACGACCAGTGCGCCCTTGAGGTCCATGTAGTCGAGGAGCTGCATGATCTTGAAGTGAACGCTCGAGTCGAGGGTGTCGTCGTCGACGATGCCGTAGAGCAGCACCCGGCCCTCTTGCGCCGGATAGAGCGCGCCGCGCAGCACCAGCACGCCGAGCTCGGCGCCGATCGCCTCGACCGACTCGCACCCCTCGAACTTCTGGTACTCCGTGAAGACGATCGCGTCGAGGCCGGCGGCCTTGGCGGCGGCGATCATGTCGCGCGGCTCGGCGTCCGAGAAGTGCTTCTTGTCCGTGTTCGAGAGCTTCGAGAGCACGTGCATGTCGATCCGGAACTCGCTCATGGACCCTCTGTGGCGCGCGCCGAGCGCGTGGCTCGCGGCCGCCCGTGGTGCTCCGCCCAGCACGGCGGAGCAGGCTTCACCTAGCCGTACCCGCAGCGGAAATCAACCGCGCGCGGGGCCGAACGATCGCCGCGGCCGCGACGGAGCGCGGCCCTCCACGCCGTCCCACTGGATGTTCTCGCTCACCCGGGACGCCGCCTCACGGCACGGTGGTCCCGGCGCGGGCGAGCTCGGTCACGGGGAACGTGGTTCCGTCGCCGAACAGCCAGTCGGCGATCGGCTGGTTCACGCGCCGGTAGAGCCAGCGCGCGCTCACCGTGAGCGGCAGCGCCTCGTCGCCACGGAGCTCGGCGAACACCAGCTCCTCGTGGCTGCCGCCCGGCTCCACGAAGCGCCGCTCGCGGATGCTGGTGAAGCGCCAGAGCTGGTGCTGACCGACGACCGCGCCGTCGCGATCGAGGAACGTGGTGCTGAGCGTGCGGGTGCCCGGAGGCAAGTGCCGGTCGGCGTCGAGCACGCCGCTCGCGAACACCTCGCGGCCGGTCGCGTCCGTCACGCGCAGCTCGAGCCACACGTCCGCCTGGTCGGCGAGGTCGACCGGGAAGTCGTGACCGATCGCCGCGTTGGTGGTGCGGACCAACGCGCGCAGCCGCGCCGGCGCGCCGCTCGCCGCGTCCGCGGCGAGCACCTCGGCCGACACGGTGGTGGGCAGGTGGCTGCCGTCCCACAGCACCTTCGCGACCAGCGGATGATCGCGGCGAATGTCCTCGTCGTCGGTGCGGTTCGCCATGTCGCCGCGCAGGAACGCGTCGGCGAACGCGTCCATCTTCTTCGCCTCGTCGCGGTGCTCGGCCGGCACCAAGAGCGAGAGCCCGGTGTTCGAGCCCGGGAAGCGGTGATCCCACTGCCGGTACGCGGTGCGGTCGCGCTCGACGTTGGTCATGTGGCACTCGCGGCAGCGTGCCACGTCGCGGTGGGTGAAGCGTCCGAACGAGGCGTAGAGCGGCGTCAGCTCGAAGTCCTCGGCGCCGTTCATCGCCC
>CAYMQR010000317.1:0-6338 GCA_964392195.1 uncultured bacterium
CGGGCGCGAGCGATCGAGCGGCTTCCCGCCGACGAACCGGTGCGGATGATCGGACTCGAGGGGCAGGAGGGCAGCGGTCCCTCGCCGCCGCGCGGGAACGGTCGTCGAGAGCGATCGCGCCGAATCGGCGATGCGGTGACGAGGCGTATCGCCGGGCGCGCGGCGCGCGCCCCTCCGAGCTCGCGGATCGCGCCACGACCGCGACGCCGCGAGCGAAGCGAAGCGCCTCGGGTGGGGCTCCGGCGGGCGGCCGCACGAAGGGCCTCGACGACCGGATTACCCCGGGAGTTTCACCGCGACCCCCGCGCTCAGGAAGCCGAGCCACGACTCGCGGACCGGGCGGCCGAAGATGTCGCCGACAGCGCGCGCGTAGAGCGCCATCTGGCCGCGGTAGCGCTCGGCGGCGAGCTCCGCCTCGGCGGGCGCGACGCGGTCGGTCTTGTAGTCGAGGAGCAGGAAGCCGCTCGCGTCCTCGACCTCGACGAGCAGGTCGATCACGCCTTGCACCACGATGACGTCGCCGCCCACGCCGCCGGACGGGATCTCGGGATGGACCTCGCTCGCCGGTAGCCCGAGCGTGAACGGTACCTCGCGGCGCAGCGCCTCCGGGCGCGCGGCGAGGCGCACGCCGAGCGGCGAGCGGCCGAACGCGACGATCGAGTCGAGGCGCGCGGCGTGCGCCTGCTCCGCGCTCAGGCGGCCGTCGGCCACCATCGCCGCGACCGCCTCGCGCACCTCTTCCGCGTCGTGCCAGAGGCGCGCGTCGAGGTGGCGCAGCACCGCGTGGGTGGCGATCCCCACCTCCGCGGCGTCGCGGCGGCGCGGCGCCGGTCCGCCGTCGAGGAAGCGCGGCCGCTCCCAGCCCTCGAGGGCGAGCGCCGCGGCGGCGTCCGCGCCGCCTCCGGCGCCAGCCTTCGCGCCCGCCTTGGCCTTCCCCTTGGCCTGGCCGCGCCGCCCGCCCCGCGCCGCGCCCCGCACCGGCCACTCGATCCGCGCCGCCGGCAGCTCCGCGGCGTCGGGGTCGCCGGGAGTGCCGGCGGCGAACCGCGCCTTGAGCTCGGTCACGCTCAGCTTCGCGAAGTGGGCGGTGGAGGCCGCGTGCGGATAGCTGAACGAGAAGCGCTCGAGCAGCGCGTCGCGGTCGCTCTCCGCGAGCCCGCTCGCCACGCCGGCGAGCGCCTCGCGGTCGAGCGCCGCGAGCGCCGCCCAGTCGGGCATCACGCGCGGCACGGTCGCCACGCTCTCGCGCGGCGCGCCCGCCTCCAGCTCGGCGCGGCCCCACAGCCGCACGTCCCAGCGCGACGGGTCGTCCACCAGCGCACCGCCCTCGAACCCCGCAGCGGCGCGCAGCGGGCGCGCGTCGCGGTGGCGCGCCACCGCCGGCACCACCCAGTCGAGCGGCCGGCTCGCCGCCGCGACCAGCGCCGGCGAGAGCCGCGCGCCCGCGCGCTGGCCGCTCGCCACCCACCGCGCGCACTCGTTGGCGAGCCCGCGCGCCGAGCCGATCATCACCAGCCGTTCGCGCGCCCGCGTCATCGCGACGTAGAGCACGCGCAGCTCCTCGGCGCGCAGCGCGGCGGCGCGCGCCGCCTTCACGGCGTGGTGGGCGATCGACGGGAAGCGCGCGCGCAGGTCCAGGTCGACCACCCGCAGGCCGAGGCCGAGCGCGCCGTCGAACAGCACGTCGCCCTCGAGGTCGCGGTCGTTCCACTCGGTGCCGAGCCCGGCGAGCACCACGAACGGAAACTCGAGCCCCTTCGACTTGTGGATGCTCATGACCCGCACCACGTCGTCGCCCGCGCCCAGCACCGGCGCGACGCCGAGGTCCTCGTCGCGCTCCTCGAGCTTGGCGATGAAGGCCAGGAAGCGCGCCAGCCCCTGGCGCGCGAAGTGGTCGAACTCGCGCGCGCGGTCGAAGAGCGCGAGCAGGTTGGCGCGGCGCTGCTCGCCGCCCGGCATGGCGCTCGCCACGTCGAGGAAGCGCGTCTCGCCGTAGATCCGCCACACCAGCCGCGACAGCGGGCCGCGCCGCGCGGCGGTGCGCCACGCGTCGATGCGCGCCACCAGCCCGGCGAGGCGGGCGCGCTCGCGGGGTGCGAGCCGCGCGCCTTCGCCCTCGGTCTCGGTCTCGCCCTCGCCCGCCGCCGCGTGCACCGCGTCCCAGAAATCACCGTGGCGATCGGCGAGGCGGATCCGCGCCAGGTCGGCGGCGCTGAAGCCGCCGATCGGCGAGAGCAGCAGCGCCGCGAGCGGGATGTCCTGGCGCGGGTTGTCGAGGACCTGCATGAGCGCGAGCATCACGCCGATCTCGGTGACCGCGAACCAGCCGGTACCGACCTCGGCGTGGATCGGGATGCCGAACGCGCTGAAGACCTGCACGTAGGCGGGCGCGCGGTTCTTGATCGAGCGCAGCAGCACCACCACGTCGGCCCACCGTGCCGGGCGGCTCTGCCACGCACCGTCGGGGCCGCGCCGCTCCCACACCCGCGCCGGCAGCGCGCCGCTCGCGGGGTCGCCCTCGACGATCGCGCGCGCGCGGTTGGCGGCGACCAGCGCCTCGCGCTCGGCCGCCGCCGCGTCGCCGAGCAGCGCGCCGAGCTCGCCGCGCGCCGCGCCGCCGTCCGCGTCCGCGGCGTCGCCGCCCTCGCCGTCGTCGTCACCGGCGTCGACGCTGGCGTCGCCGCGCTCGACGAGGTGGAGCTCGACGGCCGCGTCGGCGTCGTCCGGATAGTCCGCGCCGTAGACCAGCTCGGCGTCGCCGTCGTAGTCGAGGCCGCCGACCGCGGCGCTCATCACCTGGCGGAACGTGAAGTTGACGGCGTCCACCACGCGGCGCCGGCTGCGGAAGTTGCGGGCCAGGACGATCGCGCGGCCGCCGCCCTGCGGTTCCTGGTACGCGGCGAGGCGCGCCAGGAACAAGCTCGGGTCGGTGTGGCGGAAGCCGTAGATCGACTGCTTGACGTCGCCCACCACGAAGCGGTTGCCGCCGTCCGCCGCCGCGCGATCGCGCGACAGCAGCGCGAGGATCGCCTCCTGCACGCCGTTCACGTCCTGGTATTCGTCGACCAGCACCTCGTCGAAGCGCTCGCGCAGCGCGAGCGCCACCGCGCTCGGCTCGAGCCCGCCGCCGTCGCCGCCCGCGTCGCGGCCGAGCAGCTCGAGGCCGAGGTGCTCGAGGTCGTCGAAGTCGAGCGCGGCGCGGCGCCGCTTGAGCGTCGCGTAGCGCCGGCCGAGGTCGCGCACCAGCTCGACCAGCGCGCCGGCGTGCGGCGCGAGCGCGCCGAGGTCGGCGAGCCACGCGCTCTCGTCGGGCCCGGCGAGCCGCGCGGTGAGCGCGGTCACCTTCCCCTTGATCGCGTTGCGCCGCCCCTGGATCCACTTCTTGAGGGCCTCGTCGAGCTCGCCCTTGGCCGGGCTCAGGCTGCCGAACGAGATCGCCGCGAGCGCCGCGACCAGCGCGGCGAAGCTCGTGGCGGCGGCCACCGCGGCGGACGCCTCGGCCAGCGCGGCGGCGTCGGCCTCGAGGCGCTTCACGTAGACCGCCGGGCCGCCGGGCCGCACCGCCGCCACCGCGAGCGCCGCGAGCTCCGCCTCGTGGCGCGCGAGCTCCACCGCCACCGCCCGCCGCACCGGCTCGAAGTACGGCGTGGCGGCGAGCTCGCCCGCCGCCGACGCCTGCGCGAAGCGCCGCGCCGCGGCGGCGAGCCACTCGTCGGGGCGCGCCAGGCTCCGCGTGTAGCGGTGGAGCGCCACCACCAGCGCCTTCACCGCCACCGGCGCCTCGCCGCCGCCGTAGGCGCGCACCAGGCCGAGGAACGCCGGCTCCTCGGCGGCGTGGCGGGCGTGGAACACCGCCTCGAGCGCCTCGCCGAGCATGAGCCGCGCCTCGTGCTCGTCGAGGACCGCCGCCGACGGGTCGAGGCCGAGGTGGTGGAAGTGCTCGCGCACCAGCCGCAGGCAGAACGAGTGGATGGTGGAGATCGAGGCGCGCGGCAGGAGCGCCAGCTGCTCGCGGATCGCGCGGTCGGCGGGGCGCTCGGCGAGCACCTGCTCTAGGCGGCTCGCGATCCGCGCGCGCATCTCGGCGGCGGCGGCCTCGGTGAAGGTCACCACCAGCAAGCGGTCGACCGCGGTGGGCCGCTCGCGGTCGAGGATGCGCTGGATGACGCGCTCGACCAGCACCGAGGTCTTGCCCGAGCCGGCCGCGGCGGCGACCAGCAGGTCGCCGCCGCGCGCGACGATCGCGTCGCGCTGCGCGGGCGTGAAGCGCCCCTCGTCGAGCTCAGCCGCGCTCGTCATCGCTCCCCTCGGCGGCGAGCCGCGTGAGCAGCTCGCCGCGGCCGAGACCGGGCAGCTCGGCGTAGCGCTGGCGCTCGACCGCGGGGTCGAACTGGCACACCGGGCGCGCCGGGCAGTAGCCGCACGCCGTCTGGTCGCGGCCGAGCTTGAACGGCTTCACCCCCACCTCGCCCGACAGGATGCGCGTCGCCGCGGCGCGCACGTGGCCGCGGACGTGGCGGAAGAGCCGCTCGAAGTCGGCCGGGCTCGCCGCGGTGGCGCGCTTCGAGAGGGTGCCGTCCTTCTTGATCTCGACCGGCAGCAGCTGCGACGCGCCGTCGGGCTCGGCGCCCATCGCCAGCAGCACGTCGCGGTCGTCCACCACCAGCCCCTTCATGCGGTTCTCGGTGCGCCAGCGCTTGGCGGCGGCGTCCTCGACGGGACGCGCCTCGTGGAGCGGCAGCGGGTCGTGGACCGGGAAGTAGAGCGCCGCGGCGGGCGCGAGCGCGCGGCCGCCCGTGAGCCGCTCGCCGTGGACCGTGACCGCGAGCAGGTAGGTGAGGAGCTGGAGGTCGAGGCCGTGATAGACGCGCGCGTCGCCGAGGGCGCGCGGGCGGCGCTTGTAGTCGATGACCCGCGCCCACGGCGTGCCGCGCTCGTCGACCCACACGTCGACACGGTCGATGCGGCCGCGAAGCGCCACCGCCGGCAGCCCGCCGCCGAGCGGCACCTCGATCGGCGGCAGCGCCCGCGCGCCACCTTCCACGTCCGGCGCCGGCGCCGGCTGGCGCTCGCCGAACGGCAGCTCGACCGCGAGCGGCGCGAAGCGCCCGCGCCGCGCGTGCTCGCCGAGCAGCGCGACGCTGCCGTCGAGGACCCGCTCGATGGCGCCGAGCAGGTAGCGCGCCTGCGGGTCGTCGAGGACCAGCTCGTTGCGCAGCCGCGGCGCCAGCTCGCCCACCAGCCCCGCGACCCGCGCGCGCACCTCGTCGGGCGAGAGCTCGCCCCAGCGCCGCCCGTCGCGCTCGAGGCCGCGCACCAGCCCGCTCAGCACCGCGTGGTTGAGCGAGCCGAGGTCGGCGGGCTCGAGGGTGGCGCGGGGCCGCTCGGCGAGGCCGAGCCCGTGGCCCGCGAAGTGCTGGAACGGGCAGGCCGTGAACGACTCGAGCCGGCTCACGCTGGTGCGCAGCTCGTCGCGTGGCGCGAACAGCGCGCGTGCCAGCTCGGGCTCGAGCGGCGCCATGCGGCGCTGGTAGGCGCCCTCGTAGTCGAGCGCCTCGAACGCCGCCGCGCTCTCCTGCCTCAGCGCCGGCGAGCCCGCGATCCACGCCGCCAGCGCGAGCCAGCGCGCCTCGGGCGCCTGCTGGTCGTCGCGCGCGGCGCGCAGCCGCCGCGCCGCCAGCGCGCCGAGGTCGCGCGGACGGCCGACGCGCGCCAGCGCCGCGTCCGTGCCGTCGCCCGCCGCGGCCGCGTCCGGCGCGCGGCGCGGGAACGTCTCGAGCAGCCGCCGCACCGCGGTCGCCGGCGCCAGCGAGCGGCCCTCGTCGTCGGCGAGCGGGTGGCTCACCCACAGCCACGTCGAGGCGCGGGTCAACGTCAGGTACGCGAAGTACGACTCGTGGAGCAGCCGCTCGCGCGCGGTGGCGCCGAGCTTCACGCCGCCCGAGGCCAAGCCGTCGCGGTCGGCGTCGCCCAGGATCGGGTCCTCGCGCGGCTCGGGCGGGTAGGCGCCGTCGACCGCGCCGAGCACGAACGCGGCGCGGGTGCCGCGGTGGCGCGAGCGCTCGATCGTCCCCACCACCACCGAGTCGAGCCCGGGCGGGATGAGGCCCAGGTCGAGGGACTCGAGGCCCGCCTCGAGGATGCGCTGGAAGCCGTCGAGGTCACTCGGCTGATCGCCCAGCGCCGCGACCAGCTCGTCGAGGAGCGCCACCACCTGGGTCCACGCGGCGCGGTGCTCGCGGGCCTGCTCGGGGTGGCCCGCGGCGAGCGCGTCGTCGGCCCAGCGCGCCAGCGTCGTGGCCACGCCGAGCGCGTCGAGCAGCTCCCAGAGCGCCTCG
>CAYMQR010000318.1:0-6334 GCA_964392195.1 uncultured bacterium
GCTGTTCTCGCTGCTGGTGGCGATGGCGCTGGCGAACACGCTGCTCACCTCGCCGCTGCTCGAGTGGCTCTATCCGAGCGGTGTGCGCTCGCTCGGCGATCGCACCGAGGTGGGGCCGGGCGACGCGATCCTGATCCCGGTGTCGCTGCCGTCCGCAGGCCCCGAGCTGGTGCGGCTGGCGGCGGAGCTCGTGCCCGAGCGCGCCGGCACGGTGATCCACGCGCTCCACCTGGCGCGCGCCGCCGACCACCGGCTGCTCGACGCGCCGGCCGCCGACGCTCCGGGCGGCGGGTCGGGCGCGCTCGGGCCGCTGGTGCGGACCGCGGCGGACCTGGGCCTCGCGGTGCGGCCGCTCGAGCTCGTCAGCCACGATCCCGACCACGACATCGTCGCGCTCGCCGAGCGTGAACGCGTGAGCCTGATCCTCATGGGCTGGCACAAGCCGGCGCTCAGCCAGAGCATCCTGAGCGGACCGGTCCACGGGGTCATGCGCGGCGCGCGCTGCGACGTCGCGGTCTACGTGCAGCGCGGCGGCGCGCCGATCCGGCGGGTGCTGGTGCCGTTCGAGGGCGGCGAGCACGATCGCCTCGCGGTGGAGCTCGCGATCCGGATGGCGCGGCCGCGGCCCGGCGCCGATCCGGTCGCCGCGGACGCACGCCGCGTGACGGTGCTGCACGTGGTGTCGGGCGAGGATCGCGGCGAGCCCGAGCGCGAGTGGCTCGAGGCCGTCCGCGACCAGCTCCCCGACGGCGCGCTGACGATCACGACGGCCGAGACCGACGCGCCGCTCGAGAGCGTCATCGCCGAGGTCCAGCGCGGCTACGAGCTGATGATCGTGGGCGTCTCCGAGGAGCTCGGCCTCGAGCCGCGGATGTTCTCGAGCGCCCACGAGCGCCTCGCAGCCGAGTCGCCGGCGTCGCTGCTGATCGTGCGCAAGTACCGCCGCCCCGGCGACAAGGCCGAGCTCCTTCGCGCCGCCGCCCTGCGCGCCGACAAGCCAGCGCCGTCCACGGCGGCGTGACGTCACGGCTCTCGCGCATGTCGGAATCCGGGAGGCGCGCCCTCGCTTGCGGCCTCGCGATCTTGCTGAGCCCGTCGCTCGCGCTCGCGAACGCCGGCACGCCGCTCCTGTGGGCCACCGGCTTTCACCTGCTCTTCGGCAATGCGCTGATCGGAGTCGGGGAGGCGCTGGTAGCCGCCCGGCTCGTCCGCGACGTGCGGGCGGCCGACCTCTGCCCGTGGACGATCGCCGCGAATTACGTGTCGACGATCGGCGGGTTCATGGTTCTGTCACGGCTCGCTCGCTGGGCCGATCCCGTCGTTCTCGGGAGCGAGCCGCTCTACCACGCGCCGCGGTTCCTGCTGCTGCTTCTCGGCGCCGCGCTCGCGCTCTCGATCGTGATCGAGTGGCCCTTCTTCGCGCTCGCCCTCCGGCGCTCGAACGCATCGCCGCGACGAACCCTCGCGGCGACCGCGTGCGCGCAGGCCGCGTCGCACGCGGTGCTGGTGCCCGCCGCACTCGTGCTCGGCACCGCCACCGTCTACACGATCGGTCAGCCGGTACGCGGCGTCGACTTCGCCGTGAGCAAGGACGCCGAGGTTCGCTTCATCTCGCTCGACGGGAGCACCGAATGGCGGATCCGGCTCGACGGACACCCCGCGACCAAGCACCGCGAGGTCGCTCCCGGCGAGCGTGACGGGCGCCTTGCCGAGCGCGGCCGCGGGGCGCGCGGCTTCGGGCCCGCCCTGGACCTGCGCGCCGAGCACGATCGGATCTGGAGCGTGGACACGGGTTTCTGGCCCGGGGAAGGACTTCGCGCTCGGAGCGCTCGCACCGGCGTGCGGACGCGCATCGCGCTCGAGCTGCCGGGGCTCCGCTGGTCCGCGCGCTACGCGACCGTGCTTCCCGGCGAGCAGGTCGTCTATCAGCTCGGCCGCCAGATCGTGCTGCTCGATCTCGCGAGCCGCAGGATCGCGCTACTCGCGCTCGGCATGGAACCGGTCGTGACGCTGCCGTGAGCGGCCGGCGTGGCAGCGCATGACGTGCAAGCCCGCCGGGGAGCGGACACGAGCGACCCGATCGCTTCCGATCCCGGGCGGGCTCGCGCCCGCCCCCACACTCCCACGCGGAAAGTCCGTGCGACAGCGTGGCGACGGGGAGCGGCGTCCACACCGATCGGTACCGTCCATGGAGGGCGCCGCTCCGTCGGCGCCGCGCGATGGCACCAGGCGGGCCGTGAACGGCAACGAGCGGGGGCGTCACATGCGGACGACGTTCGCGAGCCGGCAAGCGAGCGGCGCCGCGTCGCGGGCGGCGAGCGCGGATCGCCACGCGGGCGGCGTCAGCGGCGGCCGGGGTGAGCCCGAGGTGACCTGGCGGGCGAGAGCGACCGCCGCCGAGCGGAAGGCGGCACGCCAGTCCTCGTCGAGACCGGCGGCGGCGTCCACCGTGAAGTGGAGCTTGCCGACCCGCACCTCGAGAGGCGCCTGCTCGAGCCTCCGGGCCGGGCCCCTGCGCAGCCACGCGATGCCGTCGGTGCCCGAGACCTCGATCGAGAGGTCGTACGGCTCGCGGTCCGAGCGCACCGCGAGCTCGGGGGCGTACGCCAGCTCGAGGTGCGAGTAGCGCCCCGGATACGCGTGCGCCACGGCGAGCACCGCGCTGCCCGGTGACGCGGGCGCGCCGTCGAAACGCGCGTAGCCCGTGAGGCTCGCGAGCGGCCCGCCGAGGCGCGTGAGCGCCAGGAAGCGATCGAACGCGGGGTGGCGCTCCCAGCGCGCCGGATCGAGGGGCTCGCGGAGAGGTTCCGCGCTCGCGGCGCCGCCGATCAGCGCGCGCACCCGGATCGTCGTCACCTCGCCGAGCACGCCGCGGTCGAGGAGCCCGGCGAGCGCCTCGAACGGCGGATACCAGAGCAGCGGATCGAAGAGCCGGAAGCGCGCGAGCGCCGCGCCGTGGCTCCAGCGCAACGCATCGAGCTCGCTCGCGGTGGGCGCGGCGCCGCGGTGCAGCGACACCGCCACGCCGCGGTCGAGGGCCGCCGTGATCGTCCCCACCGCGACCGGCGCCGCACCGCCGAGCTCGACCGCGTTCACGCGTTCGAGGAAGCGCAGCCAGTCGACCGCCTCGACGCCGGCGGCGCGCGTGACGGTCGCGCCCACCTTCCTGTAGGCCGCGTCGAGGTCGTCGAGCTCGCGGCTCGCGCCGATCAGGCCGACGCGCAGCGCGGCCGCGGCGCGTCGCGGCACCGGCTCCGCGCGCGGCGGTGCGAGGAGATCCCGCGGCACGAGCGGCCACGGCAGCACGTGGTGGCGGAGCGCGCCGCGGATCGTCGAGATCGCCTGCTCGTCGCGGGCGCCGCCCAGGATCTTGCGCAGCGCGGGCAGCGCCACCGGGTCGCTCGCGACGAGCTCCCTGAGCTCCGCCACGCCGGGGAGCGCAGGATGCTCGCGGTCGATGCGGCGCAGGATCGCGGCGATGAGCGCGAGGTGGCGGTCGAGGCGCCGGGCGTCGAGCGCCACGATCGCCCGGCCCCGCGCCAGCGCCGCGCGCGCAGCCGCGGTGAGCGCCGCGTCGATCGCCCGCTCCAGCCACCGCGCCGGTCGGCCGCTCATCGGTGCGCTCCGTTCGCGGCGCTCGCCACGCCGTCCTTCACCACCAGCTCGGCGGCCACCGCCTCGTCGCTCACGTCCTCGGGCCGCACCTCGGCGCCGCGCTTGGCGGCGAGGATCGCGGCGAACGCGAAGCGCAGCACCTCGAGGTCGCGCTCGCCGGTGAGCGAGCACTCGCGGCCCTCGCGGATGGCGCGCGGGAAGTCGCGGATGCCGGCGGTGAAGCTCGCCTGCCAGTCGGTGTCGAGGTCGTCGAAGGCGATGCGCCGTCCATCCTTCGCCAGCACCAGCGGCGGGTCGTCGACGATCCGCGCCGTGCAGCACGACAGCAGGATCTGGCCGCGGGTGCCGGTGATCTCGACCCGCTCGTCGGCGGGGAAGTAGTCCGAGCGGGTGTGGAGGTTGGGCGTGAAGGCGATGTCGAAGACGCCGAGCGCCGGGCGGTCGCGGTAGCGCCACACGAGCTGCGCCGGCTCGTCGGCGTAGTGGAAGGTGCGGTCGATGTACGCCTTCACGCCGCCGATCGCGCCCAGGAAGTGAATCGCCAGCGAGAGCTTGTGGTAGCCGTCGTCGAAGACGGCCTGGCCCATGCCCTTGTCGCTCTCGAGGAGGTGCCAGAGCTCGGGCGCGAGCGGCACGGCGCGCGAGCCGAAGAGCCCGGTGCCGAGCTTGAAGCGGATGGTGAGCACCTCGCCGATCTCGCCCGCGTCGAGCAGCTCCTTGGCGCGCACGTAGGCCGGATAGAAGACGAAGTTCTCGAGGACGCGGAAGCGCGCGGTGCTCGCGCGCGCGGCGGCGAGCATCGCCTCGCCGTCGGCGAGGGTGACCGTCATCGGCTTCTGGCAGGAGACGTGCTTCCCGGCGGCGAGCGCCTCGACGACGATCGGGCGGTGGAGGTGGTGCGGCGTGTTGACCTCAACCAGGTCGATCGACGGGTCGCGGAACAGCTCGCGGAAGTCGGTGGTGACGCGGGTGACGCCCCACTCGGCGGCGCGCCTCGCGAGCAGGGTCTCGCTCTTGTCGCACAGCGCGACCAGCTCGGCGTCGGCGCAGCCGGCGTAGGCGGGCGCGTGGAGCATGGTGATGTCGCCCACGCCGATCATCCCGACCCGGAGCTTCGCGGTGCTCACGTGACCTCCTCGCGTCGCCTGCCGTCGCTCGGCGGCGCGGCGTGGAGCTAGCGCCAAACCGCGCGGGCGCCAAACCGGGGCCGCGCGGCGCGGCCTCGCCGCGCATACGGGGACGGAAACCGGCGGGAGCGGCGCCTTTCGGGGCCCAATAGCGGCATTTCGCGCCTATTTGCGGGCCATCTCGAATCTATCCGATAGCTGTTTGTTACGTTTTTCCATGGCGAGAAGTAGTGATTTTCAATGGCGACTTGTATTGAGTTTCAATGGCGACTTGTGAAGTCCCTGCGCACGCGTCCGGGCGCACGACCGGCGCGGCGAATTCGGCTAAGGTCCGCGCCGTGCTCCGCTCGGAAGAGACGCAGGACGACCGGCGCCGGTCGGTGATCGCGGCGGTGGTGCTGGTGGCCGCGCTGCTCGCGGTGCCGCCACGCTTCGCCGCCCTCCACGACGCCGGGCCGTTCGTGTGGGACGACGGCATCCACCTCCTCGAGGGGCGCTGGCTCGAGACCGGCGCCGCGGCGCTCGCCAAGAGCGCCGAGCGCTGGCGCACCGAGCGCGCCACCGGCGAGGACGTGTGGCGCCTCGACCCCGAGCTCGAGTTCCTCACCAACGAGACCCAGGGCATGCCGCTCTACTTCCCGCGGCCCGGCTTCGCGGCGGCGGTGGCGGTGGCGCTCCACTACACCCACGGCGCCGACTGGGCGGGCGCCTTGGTGTCGGCGATCGCCGGGGTGCTCACCGTGGCGCTGGTCGCGTGGATCGGAGCGCGGCTGTGGGGCGCGCGCTCGGGGGCGCTCGCCGGCGTCGCGCTCGCGCTCTCCGGCTGGCACGTGGCGTACAGCCGCATGGCGTTCGCCGAGTCGCTGAGCGTGTTTTTCGCGACCGCGGCGATCGGGGTGCTGGTGGCGGGCGGCGGGAAGCCCCGGCCGCACGCGACGAGCGCCGACGCCGCTCCGATCGGCACCGCGCGGCTCGTCGCGGCCGGCGCGCTGTGGGGGATCGCGTGCCTGTGCCAGGACCGGCTGCTGCCGATCGCGCTGGTGCCGACGGTGCTCGCGTACCTGCGCTCCGCGCCGGGCGGCGGACGGCGCGCGGCCGCGGCGCCGCGCGCGCTGCTCGCGATCGGCCTGCCGATCGCGCTGCTGCAGGCGCTCGCCGAGCTGCCCTACTACGGCGCGATGCTCGCCCTCGCCCACTTCGGCCGCACGCTGCCCTTCCCCACCCACCTCGAGCGCCTCCTCCGCCACTACGCGCAGGGCGCCGCGATCTCGGGCGTGCGCCCCGAGAACCTGCCCACGTATCCGTTCCTCTACGCGCGGCTGCTCGGCCCCGGCCTCGCGATCGCGCTCGCCGCCGGCGTGGTGGCGGCCGTGCGGCGCCGCGATCCCCACCTCCGCGACCTTCTCGTCTGGCTGGTATTGCCGATCGCGCCCGCGAGCCTGACCGCGGCGGGCGCGCGCTACGCGGCCATCACCTTGCCGGCGGCGGCGCTCCTCGCTGGCTTCGCCCTCGACCCCGCGCGCTGGCCCGCGCGGCTCCGCGAGCGCCTCGGCTCGAACGGCGCGTGGGCGCTGGCGGCGCTCTTGATCGCG
>CAYMQR010000319.1:0-6321 GCA_964392195.1 uncultured bacterium
TTCGGCCACGAACGACCTGCTAACTCAGCCCTCTCCCGCGCGGCGGACCGCCGCGCGGTTCACCATCGAGGGGCCGAGAAGATGGCGATCGTCCGGGCGTTCCGCGGGGTTCTCTACGATCCGAAGAAGGTGGGCGGCGACCTGTCGAAGGTCGTGGCGCCGCCCTACGACGTCATCAACGAGGACGAGCGCCGCGAGCTCCACGAGCGCCACCCGAAGAACTTCGTCCGCCTGATCCTGGGCGAGGACAAGCCCGGCGACGGCGACAGCGAGAACCGCTACACGCGCGCCGGCGGCTACCTGCGCGACTGGCTCGCGGACGGCACCTTCCTCCGTGACGCGGCGCCGGCGCTCTACTACTACCGGCAGAGCTACCGCTTCGCCTGGGAGGACCACGACCGCGACCGCGACGGCGTGCTCGCCGGCGTGCGCCTCGAGGCCCTCGACGCGGGCGTGGTGCTGCCCCACGAGCGCACCCTCGACGCGCCCAAGGCCGACCGGCTGCTGCTCACCCAGGCGACCGGCGCCAACCTGAGCCCGGTGTTCGGGCTGTTCTCGGATGCGGACGGCGGCATCCTCGGCGCGCTCCGCGCGCTCACCTCGTCCGCGCCGCGCCTCGACGGCGTCGACCCCGCGGGAGTGCGCCACCGGCTGTGGGCGATCACCGATCCGGCGCTGATCGCCGCCTTCTCGAAGGGCCTAGCGGACGAGCCCATCTTCATCGCCGACGGCCACCACCGCTACTCGACGGCGCTCGCGTTCCGCGACCTCATGCGCAAGCAGTACCCGGACGCCGGCGAGCGCGCGAGCTTCGAGCACGTGCTCATGTACCTGATGGCGATCGAGGATCCGGGGCTCGTGATCCTGCCGATCCACCGCGTGCTCTACGGGCTGCCGGGCTTCGACGCGGGCTCGTTCCTGAGCCGGGTCAAGGAGCGGCTGCCGGTGGTGCGCGAGGTCGCCGACGCGGCGGCGGCGTACGCGGCCATCACGACCGAGCCGGCCACGAGCCGACGCGTGGCGCTGGTGGTGCGCGGGATCCCCGGCGCGGTGGTCCTCGACCTCGCCGGTCAGCCGGGCCGCGGCGAGGCCCCGGCCCACATCCCGCCCGTCCTCTGGGACCTCGACCTCCGACGCATCCACCACTGGATCGTCGAGGAGGTGGCCGGCATCGACATGGCGGCGCAGGCGCGGAAGGAGCACCTCCACTTCCTCACCGACGCCGCGGAGGCCGAGAAGGAAGTGCGGAGCGGCGTCGGCGACGTCGCGATCCTCGTCCGCCCCACCCGCATCCAGCAGGTCACGGCGGTGGCGCTCGCGAAGGAGGTCATGCCGCAGAAGTCGACCTTCTTCTACCCGAAGCTCGCCTCGGGAACCGTCATCGCGCCGATCGTGCCGCCCGAGACGCTCGGGTGAGCAGTGGGGGCGCTCGCCCCGGCGCTGCTCAGCCCTTCCCGCCCCGCCCCCAGCGGTTGGTGATCGCCAGCCGCCGCATCTTCTTCTGCAGGCCCACGCGGCTCAGCGCGAGGGCGGCGGCGGTGCGGGTGACGTTGCCGCCCTGACGCTCGAGCTCTTTCTCGATCATGGCGCGATCGAGCTCGTCGTGGGCCTCGGCGCGCGCGCCGCGGCGGGCCGCGCCGTCGCCGGCGGGCACCGAGAGCGCGCCCTCGAGGAGGCCCTCCGCGTGCGCGAGCACCTGCTCCTCGAGGTGGTCGAGGTCGATCGTGCCGCCCGCGCCGGCGAGCACGCACGCGTGCTCGAGGGTGTTCTCGAGCTCGCGGACGTTCCCCGGGAAGGCGTAGCCGCCCAGCGCGGCGAGCGCCTCGGGCGTGATCTCGCAGCGCTTCTTGCGGCGCTTCTTGGCGATGCGGTCGAGGAGGTGGTCGACGAGGAGCGGGACGTCCTCCTTGCGATCGCGCAGCGGCGGCAGCTCGATCGGGAAGACGTGGATGCGGAAGTAGAGGTCGCGGCGGAACCGCCCCGCCTCGACCTCGGCGGTGAGGTCGCGGTTGGTGGCGGTGATGATGCGCACGTCGACGGGGATCTCGTCGTTGGCGCCGACCGGGCGGATGCGCCGCTCCTGGAGCGCGCGCAACAGCTTCACCTGCATCGCGGCGCTCATGTCGCCGACCTCGTCGAGGAAGAGCGTGCCGCCGTTCGCCTCCTCGAAGAGCCCGCGGCGGTCGGTCTGGGCGCCGGTGAAGGCCCCCTTGCGATAGCCGAACAGCGCGCTCTCGAGGAGGTTCTCGGGGAACTCGGCGCAGTTCACCGCGACGAAGCGCGCCTCGGCGCGTGGGCTCGTGTCGTGGATCAGCCGCGCCACCAGCTCCTTGCCGGTGCCGGACTCGCCGGTGAGCAGCACCGAGGTGGCGTCCCACTCCGCGACCCGCGTGGCGCGGTCGAGGGCGCGCTTCACGCGCGGGCTCTTGCCCACGAACTCCTCGAGCCTCCAGCGCTCGCGGGCCTCGGTGCGGAGCTGGCGGTTCTCGAGCTTGAGGCGCTCGTAGGCGTCCGAGAGCTTGCGGTTGGCCTCGCTCAGCTCGGCGGCGAGGCGGCGGTTCTCGAGGGTGGTGCGGCGGTGGTCGAGGGCGCGCTCGACGCGCTGGCGCAGGTCGAACGGGTCCCAGGGCTTGGTCAGGTAGTAGTAGATGTGGCCTTCGTTGATCGCCGCCACCACCGCGCCCATGTCCGAGTAGCCGGTGAGCAGGATGCGCATGGTGTCGGGGTACGCGGCGTCGATGCGGCCGAGCAGCTCCACCCCGGTCATGCCGGGCATGCGCTGGTCCGCGATCACCAGCTCGATCGGCTCGCGGGCGAGCACCTCGAGCGCTTGCGTGCCGCTCGCGGCGCGGTGGACGGCGTAGCTCTGCTCGAGCGCCAGCTCCAGGGCGTCGAGCCCGAGCACCTCGTCGTCGACGATCAGGATGGAGCTACGCGGCGGGTTCGGCACGGGGCTTTCCTCGGCTGGGTGTGGCGATGAGCGGCAGCACCACGCGGAACTCCGCACCGCCGTCGGGATGGTTGCGCGCTTCGATGACGCCGCCGTGGTAGCGGACGATGCCGTAGCTCACCGAGAGCCCGAGCCCGGTGCCCTGCCCCGGCGGCTTGGTGGTGTAGAACGGCTCGAAGAGCCGCGCCGCCGCCTCGGGCGGAAAGCCGCGGCCGCTGTCGCGGATCACCGCCTCCACCCACGGTCCGGCGACCTCGCGGGGAGCGCCCGGCGGTGGGTCGGTGCGCTGGCCGGTCGAGAGCCAGATCTGGCCGCGGTCGCCGACCGCGTCGAGCGCGTTCGCCAGCAGGTTCACGAACACCTGGTTGATCTCGCCTCCGCGGCCCAGCACGCGCGGCACCGCGTGGTAGTCGCGGTGCACCTGGATCTCCTCGCCGATCCGGTGGCTCACGAACGTAACCGCCGCCTCGAGATTCTCCACCAGGTCGATGGTGTGGAGCGTGGCCTCGCCGGGGCGGGCGAAGCGCCTGAGCCGCTCGATGATCTCGCGGGTGCGCTCGGTGCCGACGCGGCAGCCCTCCAGGAGCCGCTCGATGCGGCGCGCCTGGCGGTCGATCTCGGCCACGGTCTCGGCGCGCGCGGCGGCGTCGCGCTCGAGCTGCGCCTGCGAGCGCGCGAGCGTCTCGAGCGCCTCGAGCGCCTCGCCCAGCACCCGCACGTTCGAGTACACGAACCCCATCGGGTTGTTGATCTCGTGGGCCACGCCCGCGACCATCTCGCCGAGCGCCGCCATCTTGCCGGCGTGGACGAGCTGGTGCTGGGCCTCCTCGAGGTCCGCCTTGGCGCGCGCCAGCGCGGCGTTGCTCTCCGCGAGGCTCGCGTTGCGGCGCTCGAGCTCGGCGAGGTTCGCGCGGTTGTCGCGCCTCAGCCGCCCGTGCTCGAGGGCGCGGCGCAGCGCGATCGCCACCCGGTCGAGGGGCACCAGCGGCTTCTCGATGAAGTCGTACGCGCCGAGCCGCACCGCGGCGATCAGGTCCGACATGGTGCCCTGCCCGGACACGATGATGCACGGCACCTCGGGCCAGCGCGCGCGCACCTGCTCGAGGAACTCGAGCCCCGGCATGCGCGGCATCTTGAGGTCGGTGATGACCACGTCCACCGCGCGCTCGGCGAGGAACCCGAGCGCCTCGACGCCGTCGGTGGCGGCGAGCGGCTCGAAGCCCTCGTCCTCCAGGTAGTCGACGAGGGCGTCGCGGTTGGGCGCCTCGTCCTCGACGACCAGCACCAGGGCGCGGCTCACGGGGCGCCCTCGCCGCCCAGCCTGCGGCGCACCTTGTCGGCGAGGGTCGCGAGCTCGTACGGCTTGACCAGCGTGTCGTCGGGCCCGACTCCGACCGCGCGCAGCGACTTGCCGGGCACGAAGTCGGGCGAGCCGGTGATGATGAGCAGCGGCGTCTCGGGCGCCAGGTGGCGGATCTCGAGCGCGAGCTCGGTGCCGCTCATCCCCGGCATGCGCAGGTCGAGGATGCACAGCGCGAAGCGCTCGGCGCGCGCGAGCTCGAGCGCGTCCGCGCCGCACGATGCCGACGCCACCGCGTAGCCCTCGTCCTCGAGGAAGTCGACCACCGCCTCGCGCACCGCGCGCTCGTCGTCGACCACCAGGATCCTGGTGCTCGTGCTCATGCCGCCCCCTCGACGGCGTGGCGCGCCGGCAGCTCGATGACGAAGCGCGCGCCGCCGCTCGCCCCGTCCTCCACCCACATCCGCCCGCTGTGGCCCTCGGTCACGATCAGGTAGCTGATCGAGAGCCCGAGCCCGGTCCCCTCGCCGACATCCTTGGTCGTGTAGAAGGGCTCGAAGATGTGCTCGCGCGCCTCGGGCGGGATCCCCGAGCCGTTGTCCTCGACCTCGATGCGCGCGTGCTCGTCGTCGCCGCTCACCCGGAAGGTGATGCGGGGCGCGAACGACGGATCCTGCTGGCGGCGGTTGAAGAGCGCCTGCGCCGCGTTGTTCACCAGGTTGAGCAGCACCTGCTCGATCTGCTGGACGTTGCAGTGGATCATCGGCACCTCGCCGTCGACCTCCACGGCGAGGTCGATGTCGCGGAAGTCGTTGCGCTTCTCGAGGTCGAAGGCGGCGCGCGCCAGCATCAGCGTGCTGTCGATCAGGGTGCGCGGGTCGGCCTCGACCTGCTTCTCGCCGCGCGCCGAGAAGTCGCCGAGCGTCTTCACGATGCCGTCGGCGCGCAGCCCGCACTCGCGGATCACCGCCACGTAGTGGGGGATCTTCTGGGAATCGAGGAAGCCCGCGAAGCGCGCGATCGCGTCCTCGTCGAGCCCGGCGTCGGCCATCCGTCCGCGCGCGACCGGCGACGCCGGGTGGAGGCGCCGCTCGAGGTTGTGGAGGTTCCACAGGATGCCCGCGAGCGGGTTCTTGATCTCGTGGGCCATGTTCGCGGCGAGCCGCCCGATCATCGCCATCTTCTCGGCGTGCACCATCATCCGCTCGATGCGCTCCTCCTGGGTCACGTCCTCGCTGGAGAGCACCACGCCGTCCACCTCGTCGGTCGCGCTCACCACCGGGAAGAGCGAGAGCCGGCGGATGCCGATCTCGCCGCCCGGCAGCACGTACTCCTCGCGCGCGGTCTGGATCGGCACCCGCTCGCGAAGCACCCGCTCGAAGGATTCCCGGTACCGGGCGAGCTCCGCGACCTCGCGGAAGAGCGGCGCGCCGAGGACCTTCTCGCGCTTGCGGCCGGTCTGGCGCTCGGCGGCGTCGTTCCACTGCAGCACGCGGCCGGCGCGATCGACCACGACCACCGCGGACGGCGTGCTGTCGATGACGTTCTCGAGGGTGGTCTTGAGGCGCAGCGACTCCTCGAGCTGCGACGCGAGCTCGGCGCGGCTCGCGCGCAGCGCCCGCACCATGTGGTTGAACGAGCGCGCGAGGCGCCCGATCTCGTCGTCGGCGCCCTCCTCGACCTCGGTGCGCAGGTCGCCCTCGCCGGTGCGACCCATCGCCGCCGCGAGGTCGCGGAGCGGGCGCGTCGCCCAGCCCAGCCCCCACAGGCACACCGCGCTCACCACGATCGCGAGCCCACCGGTGAGCACGTGGATCTCGCCCGGGACGAGCAGCACCGGCAGGTGGGCGCGCTGGGGCGGCAACGCGAGCGACAGCGACCAGCCCAGCGCGCGCACGCGCGGCGGCGCGGCGGACGACACCGTGGCACCCACCACCCGGCCCCCCGCGTAGCCGACGTGGACGGGCGAGCCGGGTCGGATCGGATCGAGAGCGGCGCCGGCGGGCGAGGAGCCAGCGCCGGCCTGGCCCCCGGGCCCGGTGGCGACCGCCCGCAGCGGCGCGCCGTCCGC
>CAYMQR010000320.1:0-6309 GCA_964392195.1 uncultured bacterium
TTCATGTTGTCGCGCAGGTAGTCGAAGCCGAACTCGTTGTTCTGGCCGTAGGTGACGTCGCAGTTGTAGGCGACGCGTCGCTGCTGATCGTCGAGCCCGTGCCTGATGACGCCCACCGACAGTCCGAGCGCGCTGTAGAGCCGCCCCATCCACTCGGCGTCGCGGCTGGCCAGGTAGTCGTTCACGGTGACGACGTGGACGCCCTTGCCAGTCAGCGCGTTCAGGTACACCGGGAGCGTCGCGACCAGGGTCTTACCCTCGCCGGTCTTCATCTCCGCGATCTTTCCCTGGTGGAGCACGATCCCGCCGATGAGCTGGACGTCGAAGTGCCGCATGCCGAGCACTCGCCGGCTCGCCTCGCGGCAGACCGCGAACGCCTCGGGCAGCAAGGCGTCGAGGCTCTCACCGTTGGCGAGACGCTCGCGGAACTCGGGCGTCTTGGCCGCGAGCTGCTCCATCGACAGCGGCTCGAGATCCTTCTCGAGCGAGTTGATCCGGGCCACCAGGGGCTGGATCCGCTTCAGCTCGCGCTCGTTCTTGCTCGGGATGAGCCGGCGCAACAGGCTCGTCATGGATCGAAACTCCCTTCTTGATCGTCGGCGGGCGCCGCTCGAGAGGGCGCCGGAACGGTACGGTATGGCGTCGGGAGGCCTCGCCTGGCTTGGCCCCCGACCGTGCTCGATGCTCGGTGTACCTGGAATCCCTTCGCTTCCCGAGCGGGCGTGCTCAGGTCGGCATGCGGCGCGAACCACCGCCGCGCCGGGCTCCGCCGCGTGCCGGCGCCGGCTCGGCGCCGGCGCTCGCGACCGTGCCACGGCCTTCAGCGCCCGCGGTCACGCCGTTCTCGATCATCTCGGCGGCGTGCCTGAGCGTGGTCTCGGTCAGGTCGGCACCGCCGAGCATCCGCGCGATCTCACGAACGCGAGCCTCGCCGCGGACCTCCTCCGCTCGCGCGACGGTCCGCTGCCCCACGCTCTCCTTCCACAGCCGGATGTGCCGGTCGCCGAGGCTGGCGATCTGCGGCAGGTGGGTGATGCACAGCACCTGCGTGTGCCGCGACATCTCCCGCAGCTTGCGCCCGACCACCTCGGCGACGGCACCGCCGATCCCGGCGTCGACCTCGTCGAAGAGCAGCGACGGGCGCTCCTGGGCCGGGTCCAGATGCCGCGAGAGCGCCAGGAACACCCGGGACAGCTCGCCTCCGGACGCGATCCGATCGAGCGGCTTCAGGTCTTCGCCTCGATTCGGGGCGATCAGGAAGCGGACGTCGTCCCACCCTGCTGGCCCCGGCTCTCGCTCCACGTCGGAGGACGGGCTGGCGACCTCGATCGCGAAGCGACACGCCGCCATGCCGAGGGAGTTGAGCTCGTGCTCGATGGCCCGCGCCAGCACCGCGGAGTGCGCCGCGCGACGCTCGCTCAGCCTCCGCGCCAACGAACGGACGTCGCGCTCCGCGACCGCGACGTCCGCGGCGAGCGCTTCGATCCGCCCTGGACCGTCCTCGCAGCGCTCCCGCTCGGACCGCAGCGCGCTCGCTCGATCCAGGACGGCCGCGAGCGTGCCGCCGTGGGCCCTCTTGAGCCGCTCCAGCGCGCCCAGCCGACTCTCGATCGCCTCCAGCCGATCGGGATCGGGGTCGAGGCGCGACGCGTAGCTGATCAGCGCGCGGCCGGCCTCCTGCAGCGCGATCTCCGCCGGCTCGAGAAGCCTGGCGACCTCTCCGAGCGATGGGTCGAGACGCGCGACCCGCTCGAGGTCGGCGCGGACCTTCTCCACCACCGTCACCGCGGAGTCGTCACCCTCGTAGAGCAGGTCGCGCCCGCGCCCCGCCACCTCCGCGAGCTCTCCGGAGTGACGGAGGATCTCACGCTCTCGGGCGAGCCCCTCGTCCTCACCGGCCTTCGGTGACACCCGATCGATCTCTTCGAGCTCACGATCCAGGCGCGCGAGCGTCGCCTCGCGTTGCGCCGCGCCCTCGCGCAACGCCGCCAGCTCCGCACGACGCTCACGCCAGGTCGTCACCGCGGCCCGGATCTCCTGCCGCGCCGCCCACAGCCCCGCGCTCTGATCGAGGAGCACCTGGTGCCACTCGGGCGCGAGCAACCGCTGGTGCTCGTGCTGACCGACCACCGACAGCAACCGATCGGCGACCGCCGCGAGCTGGGCGGTCGCCGCGAGCGAGCCGTTGATGGCGGAACCGGCGCGACCGCTGCGGCGCAACGAACGCCGCAGCACGACCTCGCCGCCGCCGACCTCGATGCCGAGCGTCGCGGCGCGCGGCGAGCTCGGGTCGACCGCGAACAGCGCAGCGACCTCCGCGTCGTCCGCGCCGGTGCGGATGCGGTCCGGATCGGCCTTGCCACCGAGCAGGAGCCCGATCGAGCCCGCCACCAGCGACTTGCCCGAGCCGGGCTCGCCGGTGATGACGTTGAGCCCCTCGCCGAAGACGATGGAGGCGTCTTCGAAGATCGCGAGGTTCTTGAGATGGAGCTCGACGAGCATGTGGCGCGGCGGCGGCTCAGCCCCCAGGATCGAGGTGAACCGCGCGAGTATAGCCGCATCCTCGGCTCGCCTCGGCAACGCCAGCACGTTCGCCGGCCCGCCGCCGAATGGCGCGGGCACGCCCTGCCGGGGGCCGGTCTCGCGTGCTAGCGTCGCGGGCGTGTCGACCGGAGATCTGTTCGAGACGAACCCGGCGGAGGCCGAGGTCGCCCGCGATGCGCCGCTCGCCGAGAGGATGCGGCCGCACACGCTCGGCGAATTCGTCGGACAGGAACACCTCCTGGGGCCCGGCAAGCTGCTGGGAACGCTGCTGGCGCGCCGTGAGCTCCCGTCCCTGATCCTGTGGGGACCACCCGGGAGCGGCAAGACGTCCCTCGCGCACCTCCTCGCCAAGGAGAGCGGGCGGGAGATGGAGCGCGTGAGCGCGGTGCTGGCGGGCGTCAAGGACATACGCGAGGCGGTCGATCGGGCGCGGCGCCGGCGACGCAACGGGCGCCGCACCGTGCTCTTCGTCGACGAGATCCATCGCTTCAACAAGGCCCAGCAGGACGCGCTGCTCCCGCACGTCGAGGACGGCACCATCATCCTCGTCGGCGCCACCACGGAGAACCCGTCGTTCGAGGTGATCGGGCCGCTGCTCTCTCGCGCCCGGGTTCTGACGCTCGAACCGCTCGGCGAGGACCGGGTCGTGGCCTTGCTGGAGCGGGCACTCGAGGACCGCGAGCGGGGCCTGGGTGGCCGCGGGCTGACCGCGACGCGGGAGATCCTGACCAGCATCGCGAGGCTGGCGGAAGGGGACGCTCGCCAGGCACTCAATCTGCTCGACATCGCAGGCGAGATCGTGAGCCCGCCCACCGGCTCGGGCGTGATCGACGAGACGGCGATCCGCGAGGCCACCCAGCGCCGCTCCCTGCGCTACGACAAGGCTGGCGAGGAGCACTTCAACCTCGCGAGCGCGTTCATCAAGAGCCTGAGGGGATCCGACCCCGACGCCGCGCTCTACTGGATGCTGCGGATGCTCGAGGCCGGCGAGGAGCCGCGCTTCGTCGCGCGGCGGATGATCGTCTTCGCGGCCGAGGACGTCGGCAACGCGGATCCCGGGGCGCTCGCGCTCGCCGTCGCGGCCAAGGAGGCGCTCGAGTTCGTCGGCCTGCCCGAGGCGCGGATCCCGCTCTCCCAGTGCGCCGTCTACCTCGCGTGCGCGCCCAAATCGAACGCGGCCTACGCCGCGATGGGACGAGCGCTGGAGGCAATCGAGAGGACGGGGACGCTACCCGTGCCCCTTCACCTCCGCAACGCCCCGACCGCGCTGATGAAGGAGCTCGGCTTCGGCCGCGGCTACCGCTACGCCCACGACTTCGAGCAGGGGCTCGCCGAGCAGGAGCACCTTCCGGACGCGCTCCGGGGATCCTCGTTCTACGAGCCGACCGATCGCGGCGCGGAGCGGGAGATCGGCGAGAGGTTGAGCCGGGCCCGCTCGGTGCGGGGCGGGCGACGGGGCGGCGACGTCCCGGGTCAGTGAGCCCCGCCGGCCGGTCCAGACGAGTCGGCCGACGGGCCGGCTCCGGCTGCCGGACCACCTTCCGGCGCACCACCATCTCCGGGCCCCAACCGCTCCTCGGCGGCGATCTCGGAGAAGGTCTTCCCCTGGCCCGCCTCCCACGCCATGTAAAAGCGGTAGCCGAACCAGCCGACGACCGGCAGCCACGAGAACTGCTCCACGTCGCGCACCGCGACCCCTTCGTTCATCTGGAGACCGACGCGCGGGCCGATGCAGCAGCTCGCGAGGAACGGCCACGGCCCGCCGTCGTACTGCTTGCCGGCGAGCGCCATCGGCGCGACGGCAAGACCGAGGTAGAGCGCCAGCACGTTGAGGAGGCGGCGACGCCGGCGTGCGGCTCGGGTGGATCGTGCCGGATGGATGTTCATGGGCTCGCTCCCATCAGAGGCTGCAACGTTCGCGCGCGGTCACGACCGTAGCCGGCGCGCCGCCGATCCTTGACGCGCCGAGCGGCGCGTCGCTACAAAGAATCTTCCGCGTTCGACATCCACAGGAGACTTCGATGCGCCGTCTCGGTTCGTGCTCGAAACTCGTCGCGGTCGCGGTCGCGTCGTCGGTGTTCACGTCGGGGTGCCTTCACAGCACGAGGATCGTGACCGATCCCGAGGGCGCGAACGTCACGATCAACGGCCAGTTCCAGGGGCCAGCACCGATCGTGTTCCAGGACCGTTCGGGAGCGCCACGGACGTATTACGTGAAGGTCGAGAAGCCCGGCTACAAGACCCTCGATCTCACCGTCGACTCGGTCTACAAGGCCGACATCAAGCTGCTCTTCATCCTGGCCGGCATCTTCCCGTACTTCTTCACGGCCGAGCTCGAGGACAACTACAAGTTCATCCTACAGCAGTGAGCTGGCGCTTCGCGCCGCCCGGCGCGAGGCCAACGTCGAAACGCGAAGAGCCGCGTTCCCTCCGGGAACGCGGCTCTCTCGTTGGTGCCTGGATGCGGCGCGACTCGCCGCGCCCGTCACTCGGCGGCGGCCTTCGACTTGGCCTTGGTCTTCGCCTTCGCTTCCTTGGCCGCCTTCTTCTCCGCCTTGACCTTCTCGGCCTTGGCTTTCTTGCGGCCCTCGAGGAAGCGCTTGACGAGTCCGCCCGACGCCTTCGTCTCCGCCTTGTCGCCGAGCTCGTGAGCCTGGCGACGCACGATCTTCCCCTTGTGGTTGGGGAAGTCGGCGCGGATCACCACCGTCTTGGGGTGCACCATCAGGACGGTGCCCTCCATCGACTTTCCCGCGAACGGGAACTTCACGGACTGACCTACCTCGATCGCCATCTCTCGATCCTCACGTGGCGGGGTGGACGGGACTCGAACCCGCGGCCTCCGGCGTGACAGGCCGGCGTTATAACCGACTTAACTACCACCCCAAGTACTTGTGCCCTTCGTCCGTTGCGGGGACTTCCTGTCTCGTCGATCCCGCCCCGTCACCAAGACACGCCCGGTAGGCGGAACAGGGATCGAACCTGCGACAGCCGGCTTGTAAGGCCGGTGCTCTCCCGCTGAGCTATCCGCCCGGATGATTCGCCCGGTCGAAAGTCCGCTGAACATAGCGAACCGTTCACCGGCTCGGCAACCCTTCCAATCGAATTCTCGACCTCGGACGCCCCGGTCATGGCTCCTCGTCGGCGCCAGGCGTCGGAGTCGCGGCTCGGAGCATCCAACGACCACACGGCGCCCGGTCGCCCCGGAGACTCGCGGCACCCGGCCTCAGTGCTTGGTCACCTCGACCACCGGCGCCGGCGGCGGAAGCTCGGCGGCGGCGGGCGGCGGGGGCGGCGTCACGACCTTGATCTGATCGGCGACGTCGTCGGGCACGTCGCGGAACAGGTGGTTCGGCTCGTCCACGATCAGCGCGAGCTTCAGCACCTCGTCGACGTGACCGACGAGATGCACGGTGATGTTCTTGAGCACCGAGGTCGGGATGTCCTTGAGGTCCTTCTCGTTCTCGCTCGGGATGATGATGGTGTGGATGTCCCCGCGGTGGGCGGCGAGCAGCTTCTCCTTCAGGCCACCGATCGGCAGGACCCGGCCGCGCAGCGTGACCTCACCGGTCATCGCGACGTCCCGGCGCACCGGGAAACGCGTGAGCGCGGAGGTGATCGCCGTCGCCATCGTGATGCCCGCCGACGGCCCGTCCTTGGGGATCGCGCCTTCGGGCACGTGGATGTGCAGGTCGATGCTCTGGTAGAAGTCGGGCTTGAGCCCGAGGCGGGTGGCGCGCGTGCGAACGTAGCTCATCGCCGCTT
>CAYMQR010000321.1:0-6295 GCA_964392195.1 uncultured bacterium
GGAACAGACCCCCGAGGAAGCATCGGCAGGCGCGAAAAACTCGCATCCGCGAGTTTTTCAGCAGCCTGCTAACATCGCTCCGTCGTCCCAACCCCTCAGGAGGAAAGACGGATGGTGCGTCTCGATCACAAGTGGGCCCGCGTCGCGCGGATGGCGGTGACCGGAATCGTCGTGTCGGCTTCGAGCGCGCTCGCGGCGGCGCCGACAGAGACCCACGCGCAGGCCAAGCCCGAGCTGGTGGCGCGCGGCGAGTACCTGGCCACGATCACCGGCTGTGGCGACTGCCACACCCCGGGCACGTTCTACGGAGCGCCCGACATGAGCCGGAAGCTCTCGGGCAGCGAGCTCGGCTGGCAGGGGCCGTGGGGCGTGAGCTACGCGCGCAACCTGACGCCCGACAAGGAGACCGGCCTCGGCTCGTGGACCGACGAGCAGATCATCACCGCCATCCGCCAGGGACGGCGCCCCGACGGCACCGCGGTGCTGCCGCCGATGCCGTGGCCGGACTTCGCGGCCATGACCGACGACGACGTGAAGGCCGTCGTGGCGTATCTGCGATCGGTGCCGCCGGTTCGCCACGCCGTGCCGGCGGTGGTCCCGCCGGGCAAGCCGGCGACGGGGGCCTACCTGACGTTCCCGCCGCCGCCTGCATGGGACGCGCCGCGCACTCCACCCGCGGGTGCTCCACCCGCGGCGAAGTGATCGTTGCGCGCTCCCGCCGATAGGTGATTCGGAGGGACGGCCTCCTGGCCGTCCGCGGCCCGCCGGGAGGCGGGCCCTCCGAGGGGCGGTGTCCGCCGCCCCGGCTCACGGCGTGCAGGGCGACTCGGCGGCGCCATCGGTGACCAGCGGCACGCGGTCCACGCCGAAGCCGCTCAGGAAGCACTGGTACTGGCGCTTCGGCTCGTCGAGCTGGAACATCACCTCGTGGCCGTCCTCGACGCCGTCCTCGCGGTGCTGGACCACCACGCCGGTGATCGGCTCGCCGGCGCTGCCGCGGAGGTTGCCGCGCGCGGGCAGGCCGGTGCGCTCGGCGCCGCTCGCGACCAGCATCTCGTTCACGCTCGCGTCGAGCGCGGGACCGGCGAGGTCGAGGCCGAACGAGCCGGTGCTGGCGTTCGCGATGGTCGGCGTGATGTACGTGTCGACGATCCCCTGGAACATCAGGACGTGCCGCGAGGCGCCCGCCACTGGCGTGTGGATCAGCGCGCGCCCGTAGGCGGGTGGATCGGCGCTCTCGCTCGCCCACTGCAGGATCGACAGGAACGGATCGGCGCGCGTGAGCTCGGCGCCGTGCTGGCCGTAGCGCAGGATCGCGGTGGCGATCGGCTTCACCGCCACCGGGCTCTCCTTCCACAGCACGTTCTCCAGGTAGCTGCCGCCCTCGCCGCTCAGCACCGCCGCGCGCAGCCGCGGCGAGGTCGCGAGCGCGAGCGGCGCCACCGTCCCACCCATCGAGTGCCCCATGATCCCCATGCGGCCCTCGTCGATCGCGGCGCGTCCGTCCGCGCGCGCGCTCGCGTCGAGCCCCGGGCAGATCGACGCCGGCCACGAGAGCGACGCCAGCATCCGCCCCACCAGCACCGCTTCGGTGGCGGTCTCGCGCACGTTGTCGCGCAGCGCGGCGGGGTTGAGGAAGTTGTACATGGTGAGCTGCTCGTCGATCCCGGAGACGTTGCGCAGCCCGCCGTGCGGGCCGTCCCACGAGATCGCCGCGAACCCGGCGCGCGCCATGTAGCGCGCCGGCCCCTCGCCGGGCTCGAAGGGCGTGGCGCCGTGGCTGGGCTCTCGCCCGCGGTCGACGAGCGGCCGATCGCCGCCCCCGCCCGTGCGCACGAACACCATCGCCGGGAACCCCGCCGCGGGCTCGGCGCGCCGCGGCAGCGTGACCACCAGGCGCGACGGCTCGGTGCCTTGCTGGACCGGTACGCCCTGGTCGTCGAACGCGATGTCGCCGCCGCTGGTCAAGAACGGTGGCTCGCCGCGCTGGAAGACCGGGATGTCGATGCGCGCGGCGAGCACGCAGAAGTCGTCGAAGGCGTCGGTGAGCTCCCAGCCGCTCACCGGCTCCGGCAGCGCGATCGTCTCCATGCGGGCAGCGAGCGCCTCCATGCGCCGCATCGGACGGCCGGTGGTGAAGACTGTGAGGGCGGCGAGCTCGCGCGGGTCGCGGCCGAGCTCGGCGAGCGTCGCCAGCGCGTCGCGGTACTCGGCGAACACCGCGTCGTCGAGGCCAGCGGGGCGCTGGCCGCGCACCAGCGCCCGGGTCTCGGCGGAGGCGGCGAGCGGCGCGCCGGCCGCGTCGCGCACCGCGCGGGTCAAGCCTGCGGCGTAACGTGTGCCCTCGCGCAGCGGGATGCCTTGCAGCGGCAGCAGCACCAGCAGGTTCGGCGCGCCCAGCGGGCCGGCGTCGTCCTGGTAGCCAGCGTGGAGCGGGTAGCGGCGGCCGCGCTCGGGTGACGCGGGATCGACGTCGATCAGGAACACCGCGGCGCTCGACTCGAGGGTGTCGAGCGGCGCCGCTGGCAGTGACGCCGGATCGAGCGGCGCGCTGAAGCGGAAGAAGGCGCCGGCGGTGACCGCGAAGCCGTCGGCGTCCGCGGTGGTGAGCGCGAGCACGTCGTCGACGAGCCCGACGCCGTCCGGGTTCGGGAAGCCCGCCAGGCTCGGCCGGCCCGCGGCGTCGCGGCGGTGGTCGGACGGGAAGGGGGCGTCGTAGAAACCCGTGTCGCTGGCGAACGAGGTGAGCGGTACGGTGCCGCTCGCGCCGCTCTCGCCCGCGCTACCGCCGCCGCAGCCCGACGCGAGGGCCAGTGACACCGCGATCGCGATCGGCCGCTTCATCGTCAGCATCCGAGGCCGGGACGCCTCTCACCACAGCCGCCCCGGCACGTCCACCGAGCCGAGCGACGGCACCGCCGGCGCCGCGACGTGGAACACGTCGAGCAGCGTGCCCGCCGAGCGCGCGAACGCCACGTAGCTCTTCTCGAGGTCGGTGCGCGCCTTGAGCTCGTTGGCGCGCGCCTCGGCGAGCGACACCTGGAGGTCGAGGACCTCCTGGCTCGAGGTGTAGCCGCGGGCGAGCTTCTCCTCCTCGGCGGCGAGGTTCTTCTCGGCGAGCTGGCGGGTGAGCAGCGTGGTGTCGAGGCGCTCCTGGTTGCTGTGGACGCGGCGGATGATCTCGCGCACCTCGATCTGGATCTTGCGCGACAGCGACTTGAGGTTCTCCTCGCTGCGCTTCTGGTCGGCGACCGCCTGGATGTAGCGCGCGTCGGCGGTGTCGTTGCCGAGCGGGATCTCGAGGTTCACGCCCACCGTCCAGGTGAGGAAGTCCATGTTCTCGATCGCGTCGAGATAGCCGCCCACCAGGCTGCGGTCGACCGTCCCCGCGCCGACGAGGAGCCCGCCGAAGAGCGCGTTGAGGAGGTCGTAGAGCGCCGGGTAGTCGTCCTTGAAGTCGATGAGGCTCTGGTTCTGCTGCTCGGTGCCGGCGAGGCCGTTGACGCGGACCCCGCCGGTCAGGTTGAGCGTCGGCAGCAGCGTGTTGCGGGTCAATGCCACGGTCTCCTTGCGGCCCGCGAGGTCCTCGCGCGCCTGCAGGATCTCGACGCGCTGGTCGAGGGCGCGCGACACCGCGCTCGCGTCGTCGACGTCGCGGGCCGGGAACTCGATGGTGCCGGCCGGCACCAGGTCTCGTTCCCAGAAGCTCGGATCGGCGTCGGGCGCGATGGTGTCGCGGAGCCGGTCCTCGGCGTCGCGCACCGTCTTTCGCGCCAGCACCAGGTCGTCGTCACGGGCGGCCGCCGCGACCTGCGCCTTGAGCAGCTCGGCCTTGGCGAGGAGGCCGCGATCGACCTGTTCCTGCACGGTACGCTCGAGCTGGCGTGCGCGCGCCAGGCTCTGGGTCTTCACCTCGAGGAGCGCGCGCGTGAGGTTCAGGTCCCACAGGCCCTCGACCGCGCTCTGCACCACCTGCGCGGCGCGTCCCCGGTACTGGAGCATCGCGGCCTCGCGGGCGTGCTCGGCGATGCGGGTGGGGGCCTGGTTGATGTCGAGGCCGAAACCCTTGAGCAGCGGCTGGGTGACGGTGAGCGTCGTGTCGATACGCCAGTTCGGGTCGAGGACGTTGAACGGGAAGTCCGTGTCGGTGTGGGTGTTGTTGAACGATAAGTCGTAGGCGGTGCCTGTGACGAGCGCCTGGCGCAGGCCGGCGTTGCCCGTCCACACCATCTGATTGTTTCCGGTCAGGGACGAGGTCGATGGCACGTTGCTGTCGGTGTAGCCGCTCTTCAAGTAGAAGAAGAGGTCCCTCGCGCCGTCCGCGGCCGGCACCTCGGCGGCGGCGCGCAGCGCGAGGAAGCCCTCGCCGCGCAGCGTCGGGTTGTTGGTCAGCGCGAGCTCGACCACGTCGCCGAGCGAGAGCAGCATCGGCGGCCCGAGCGATCCGCGAGAGCCCGGCGAGCCGGTCGAGCCGAGCGAGCTCGGCGAGCTGCCCGCCCCCTGTCGGGTGAGCGTCGGCCCGGCGGCGCCCGCCTGCGCGTACGGCGCGAGCGCGGCGGCGGTGATCGCT
This sequence comes from uncultured bacterium, assembly GCA_964392195.1. GTDB lineage: Bacteria > JADJOY01 > JADJOY01 > JADJOY01 > JADJOY01 > JADJOY01. Next base: position 4,571 of record CAYMQR010000321.1, read on the forward strand.
GCGCTCGCGAGCCACGCGAGCGCGCTCGATGCACGAGCGCGACGGGGGCCGCGCCGCGGCTTCGTTCGTTGGTCTCGCATGTCGTGCGCCAAGGGTAGAGAAGGGGCGGCCGCTTGGGAAGCGGCGTCGCCGGGGCGGGACGCCGCCGAAGCAGCAAAAGCCCGAGGATTGTTGACCACGACCCGATTTCGACCCTAGCCTTGTCGGTCGCGTCGTCACGCACCAGCGGTCGTGGCGCGGCGCCGTCCCACGGAGAGCCGCGGCTTGGGCCGCGTCTTCCAGGCGCCGGCGCGGCGCGCGCCGAGCGCTCTTCGCGCGGCGGCCCGGGACGACCGCCGCGAACGAAGCCGAGTCAAACCCTCCCCACCCCGAGTCCCCACCGATGCGAGTCCTCGCCTTCGCCGACGCCAACTTCCTGGCCCACGTCTCGCGCGCGCTCGAGGTGTGCAAGGTGCTGCGCGACAAGCACGGCCACGACGTCGTGTTCGCGGGCGACGGCCACTTCCTGAAGCTCGCGCGGCAGGCCGGCTTCGTGACCGACACCGTGTTCACGGTGCCGCGCCAGGCGAGCCTCAAGCTCGCCAACCGCGCGACGCTGGTGCGCTACTCGTGGTGGAAGGACATGATGCTGCGCAGCGTCCAGTCCGACCTCGAGGTGATCCACCGCCACCGCCCGGACGTGGTGCTCGGCGACATGCACTGGTCGCTGTCGATCTCGGCCGAGGTCGCCAAGATCCCCTACATCTCGATCACCAACGCCCACTGGACCAGCTACTTCGCGCTGCCGCTCAAGGCCTTCCACGGCCACATCATGACGCGCTTCGTGGGCGAGCAGCTCGCGTCGGCGCTGATCCCCGCGCTCAAGGCCACGGCCACCCGCTACTGGAGCCTCCCCTACTGGAAGTACCGCCGCGACCACGGCCTGCCGATGCGCCACTGCGACGGGCTGCTGGAGGTGATCCAGGGCGACCTGACGCTGCTGGCCGACGTCCCCGAGTACGGGCCGACGGTGGCGGCGCGGCCGCCGCACGTGCACTACGTCGGTCCCATCCTGTGGGAGCCGGACCTGCCCGACCCGGCCTGGTTCGACCGCCTCGATCCCGACCAGCCGACGCTCTACATCACCATGGGCTCCACCGGTGATCCGCTGTTCTTCGAGAAGGCGACGCGCTACTTCGGCGGCTCGCGCTACCAGGTGATCATGACCACCGGCGGGCTCTCGGTGGACATCCCCGAGGTGCCGGACAATTTCTTCATCGAGGAGTTCGCGCGCGGCGACCGGCTGGTCGAGAAGGCCGACGTGGTCATCAACCACGGCGGCAACGGCTCGATCTACCAGGCGCTCGCGGGCGGGGTGCCGGTGATCGGCGCGCCCTACCACGTCGACCAGGACGTGAACCTGCAGATCGTCGAGCGCCTCGGCTGCGGCATCCGGCTGGGCAGCGACCGCAACCTGTTCGCGGCCCTCGAGCGCGCCATCGAGGACGTGCTCACCAACACCAAGTACCGGCGCGCCGCCGGCGTGCTGCAGAAGAGCATCCACGAGCACGGCGGCGCCGTCCGCGCCGCCGGCATCATCGACGCGTATCTGCGGTCGTGACGCCCAGGGTCGAGATCGGACCCTGGAGGGTCGTCGCTTCGTCGACGACCCCAGTGCGACGCGCCGCGCGCTGGAGGGTCGCGATCCTTCGCGACCGCCACGCAACCCGCGCCTCCGGGCACGGG
>CAYMQR010000322.1:0-6275 GCA_964392195.1 uncultured bacterium
CGCGGAGCGCTGGCCGAGCACGCGATGGCGGATCGGCGCCTCGCAGCGCGGGCACGGCTGGCCGTGGCGGTCGTAAACGGCCATGCGGGTCTGGAACCAGCCGGCGTTGCCGGCGGAGTCGGTGTAGCCGCCGTCGCGCAACGTCGAGCCGCCGTCCGCGATCGCCTGCGCGAGGACGCGCTTCACCGCCTGCACGAGGCGCTCGGACTCGTCGCGCGTGAGCCGTCCCGCCGCGCGTCCGGGACGCACTCCCGCCTGGAAGCACGACTCGTTCGCGTAGATGTTGCCGACGCCGGCGACGTTGTGGCCGTCGAGCAGGAAGTTGCGGATCGCGACGCGGCGCTTGCGCGTGATGCGGTGGAGGTAGTCGCCGTGGAAGTCGTCGCCGAGCGGCTCGGGGCCGAGGTACGCGACGCGCTCGTGGCGCTCGACGTCGCGGGTGAGCGCCATCTCCACCGAGCCGAAGCGGCGCGGGTCGACGAAGCGCACGACCCGCTCGTCGCTCTCGAAGCGCACGTGCTCGTGGGTCTCCCACGGATCGCCGGGTGCACCGAAGAGCATGCGGCCGCTCATGCCGAGGTGAACGAGCACCGTGCGCGGCTCGAGCGACGCGTGCTCGACGTCGATCAAGAGCACCTTGCCGCGCCTTCTCAGCGCCGCGATCCGGCCGCCGGCGAGCGCCGCGAGCTCGCCCGCCGGCACCGGGTGGCGGAAGCCGCGGTCGCGCACCTCGATGCGCGCGAGGCGCGCGCCGTGCACCGCCGCCTCGAGGCTGCGGCGGACGGTCTCGACCTCGGGGAGCTCGGGCATCGCGGGGTGGGACCTACGCGCTCGCGGCGCCGGCGGAGGCGGCGGCCTTCGCCGCGGCCTCGGCGGCCGCCTGCGCGAGCACGCGCTCGCGCGCCAGCTCCGCCATCGCCGTGAACAGGAAGGGCGTGGCCTCGCGCACCAGGTCGAGGGTGGGATCGAGCTGGCGGCCGACCCCTTCGAGCACCATGATGCCGACGTTCACCGCGGTGAAGGCGCTCTCGATCTTGATGCGGTGCTTGCGCACCAGCGCCAGGATGCGGCTCAGGATCGCGGCGACCTCGATCTCCTGGATCGGCCGGGAGCGCGCGTCGAGGAGCAGGGCGCCCATCTCGCTCTTGAACTTCTCGGGGTCGGGGCAGGCGTGGTCCTCGGCGTGGGTGATCATCAGCTCGGCGGCGAGCGGGCCGTTTCCCGCCGCGATCGCCGCGAAGAACTCGGTGAAGTTGCGGCGGTGGTGCGGCGGAAGCTCCGCCACCATGCCGCAATCGAGGACCACGATCTGCGGGACGTCGCCGCCGAGGCGCACCATGAGGTTGCCGGGGTGGAGGTCGGCGTGGACGAAGCCGTCGCGGAAGATCATCTGCAGGAAGCACCCGAGCCCGAGGCGCGCGATGCGCGGGTTCGCGGGGTGCGGATTGGCGAGGAACGACGCGAGCGGCACCGCGTCCTCGAACGTCTCGACGATCACCGAGGGGTGCAGGTACGGCTCGATCGGGCGCGGGAAGTGGACCTCCGGGCGGTCCGCGAAGTTGGCGCGGAAGCGCATCAGGTGCTGGGCCTCCTCGAGGAGGTTCACCTGGCCGTGGAGCGAGCGCCCGAACTCGTGCGCGGCCTCGGGGAAGCTCAGCCACTTGGCGGTGGGGATGCGGTCGAGCTGGCGCGCGACGAAGCCGATGATCTCGAGGTCGGTCTCGATCAGGCCTTGCGCCTCGGGATGGCGGATCTTCACCGCGACCGCGGTGCCGTCCGGCATCACCGCCTTGTGGACCTGCGCGATGCTGCCCGAGGCGATCGGCGTGGGATCGAAGCTCGGGAAGATGCTCTCGATCGGCTGGCCGAAGGCCTCCTCGACGATCCGCCGCGAGAGCTCGGGCGCGTGGGCCGGCGCGCGGTCGTGGAGCTTGGCGAGGTGCTGGCAGAGCTCGACCGGGACGAGGTCGGGGCGCGAGCTCGCGATCTGGCCGAGCTTGATGAAGGTCGCGCCGGCGCGCTCGAGCGCGGCCACGAAGCGCGCGTACCAGCGCTCGCGAGCGGGCTTCTCGCCGGTGAGCCGCCACGCGCTGGCGACGCTCGGCGCGAAGATGAAGAAGAGCGCGAAGGAGCGCTTGGTCAGGGTCCACACGGCGCGCATGAGGCCGCGAAGTCTAATCGCTCACGCGATGCGCGTGAGCGCCGCGGCCGGCGTGAGCTCGCCCGATTTCTCGATGGGCGATTCGTGTCGCGGTCGCAGCCCCGGCGATACCGTGCGAGGCGGACACGGACGGGCCGATCGTTCCCGCTCGCGGGAGGGCTGGCGCCCTCCCCTACAGGGTCTGTCCCCTACAGGCCCCTTGCCGGCGCGGACGCGCGAACATGGCACCGGCCGTCCCGTCGTCGCGACGTACACGGATGGTGCGGGGCGTCCAGTGGCCCTCAACCGGCACCGCAGGTGTAGGGGCGAGCGCGAGCTCGCCCGATTTCGTTGGGGGCGATTCGTGCCCCGGGCGTAGCCGTGGATCCCCCGGCCCGACGGTCTCCCCTACGTACCCGCGGCCGCCGGCGGTGCGGCCGTGACCATGGGCTCGAGGGCGGGGACGAGCGCCTTGAGCACAGTGACCGGCAACGCGCTCGTGAACACGTATCCCGCCGCGTCGGGTCCGGGCACGTGCGCCGTGAGCGCGCCGAAGAACCGATCGCCGATGAAGAACACGAACGTCGCGGTGCGGTTGACCACCCGCGAGCTCTTGAGCCCGCCGCCCTTCCCGAACGTCTCGAAGCGGTTGTCGCCGGTTCCGGTCTTTCCGCCCACCGGGACGGGCGTGCCGTCCGCGGCGTGGAAGGCGCCCGCGATGCGCCGCGCGGTGCCGTGCTCGACCACGTCGAGGACCGCATTCCGCGCCACCGTCGCCACCTCGCTCGGCAGCACGCGCTCGCCCTCGACGTCCGCGAACGAGAGCCGGGTCTCGTACGGCGTGTCCGCGCCGAAGTGGAGCTTCTCGACCCGCACCGACGGCAGCCGCACTCCGTCGTTGACCAGGATCCCCATCAGCTCGGCGAGCGCCGCGGGCTTGTCCGCGGAGCTGCCGATCGCCGTCGCGTACGACGGCACCAGGGTCTCGAACGGGTAGCCGAGGTGCTTCCAGTCGCGGTGGACCTCGAGGAACGCCTCGACCTCGAGGAGCTGGCGGATGCGCCGGTCCTGGGCGTTCTTGCGCTTCGCCTGGAAGAGCCACTTGTACACCGCGAGCCGCTCCTTCTTGCTCGCCTCGAGCGCCTCGTCGCGGGTGGCGCGCGGGTGCTCGCGCAGGTAGGTCACGAGCCACAGCTCGAGCGGATGGCAGCGGATCAGGTAGCCCTGGTCGGCGAGCGAGAACTTGCGCGGGTCGTAGGTGGCGTGGAGCGCGGCGACGTCGCCCGCGTCGAGGTCGCTCGCGGGCAGCCGCTCGCGCAGGAACCGCTCGAGCTCGGCGGCGCTCGCGTCGGGGTGCGTGGCGCGGAACGCCATGCTGAGCCGCCGCGGCGCGGGGCGCACGCCGGCGAGGAAGAGCTCGAAGACGCCGTCCGGGTCCTGGCCCTCGTACTTCTTGTAGAAGCGGCTCAGGAAGACGCTGCCCTCCTGATCGGCGAAGCGCTCCAGGTAGGCGCGGCGCGCCGGGCTCGCGACGTCCTGCAGCACCATCGCGCTCGAGCCCGGCACGTGCATCATGTGGTAGCGCACCACGTCGCGCATGATGCGGATGAACACCAGGTTCACCGAGTTGCGGATCCCCTCGCGCACGCTCATCACGCGCCCGTCGTCGTCCTTGTCGAAGTTCACGAACGTGTGCAGCCCGCCGCCGGTGAAGAAGGCCTCGCCGGGGTTCGCCGAGTAGGTGCGGTCCATCGCCGCCTCGCACATCGCGCGCAGCGAGCGGTCGGACGCGGTGCGCAGGTAGTCGATCGCCCAGCGGCTCAGCCTGTCGAGGTCGTCCGCCGGCACGTGGGCGAGCTCGCTCGCCGAGAGCCCGGCGTAGCGCCCGTGCAGCGCCGCGACGATCTCCAGGTAGCTCACCAGCGTCCGCAGCTTGGCGGTCGAGCCGAGCTCGAGCTTCACGCCCTCGTTGATGTCGAGCGGCTGGTCGTAGTTGTCGGTCTGGATGCGGAGCTGGTTCTCGCGGCCGACGCGTTCGTAGAGGGTGAACGAGTAGACGAGCTTCGCCGGGTCGCCGCGCTCGAGCATCCTGGGGCCGACCAGCCCCGCCGCCTGCGCGCGGGCAGGATCGAGGAGCTCGTGCAGCGTGCGGGTGACCGCGGCCTGCGCCTCGCGATCGAGCGTCGCCTCCACCGAGAGGTCGAGGCGGTCGAGGTCGTCGAGCGCCGCGAGCCCGAGCGTCGGAAGCAAGCGCGTGCGGATCGCGTTGACGGCCTTGCGCTCGAGGAACGAAGCGGGGGCGCGCCGCGGCGCGGCGGGCCGCACCTCGAGCTTCACCGAGCGCGCGTCGCTGGCGAGCGTGAGCGGCAGGATCCCCTCGTCGGCGAGCAACAGCAGGTAGGTGTCGGCGAGGCGGTCGAGCGCGCCCGGGTCCTCGAGCAGGTAGTAGGTGGGCCGGCGCTGCGCGAGGAAGAGCCCGAGCACCTGCTTGAGGGCCAGCGCGCGCTGCTTCGAGAGCGGCTCGGGCAGGTCGCGCTCGGTGGCCGCGCGCAGCAGCGCGCTCGCATCGAGGAGGTCGGTGCCGAACCACGCCCACAGCCCGTCGCCGACGCCGTTCACCTCGCCGTAGCCGGGCGCCGCGGCGAGCGGCACCGAGTTCACGTAGTCGAGGACGATGCGCTTGCGCGCCTCGGTGGTGTCCTCGCCGCCCAAGTAGGCGCGCAGCGACGCCGACGCCATCTGCTCGAGCTTCTCCTTGCCGGTCGAGGTGCGGCCCTCGGGCGAGTGGCGGTACTTCTCGAGCTGGGTCGCGAGCGTGCTGCCGCCCGGCACGTCGCGGTCGGGCTCGAGGTACTTGAGCAGCAGGTTGAGGACCGCGTTGCCGAAGCGCTTCCACTCGACCGCCGGGTTGCGGGTGGGCGGCGGGTCGAGGAGCTCGCGGTTCTCGATGTAGAGCAGGATCTGGGTCACGAGCGCGGGGATCGCCTCGTAGCGGGGGTAGACGCGCTCGGGAGAGAGCGAGGTGTAGAGCGGCCGCCCGGTGGCGTCGGCGATCGCGAGCCCGGCCTGGGTCTTCTCTCGATAGATGGGGAAGAGCCCGCGCGCGGCGACCTCGCCGAACGCGGCGGGCACGCGCGCCTGCGCGTCGATCGCGTAGCCGTGGGCCTCGAGCGACGCGAGCGCCGCCGGGAGCTGGTCGTAGCCGAGCCGGTGATCGTAGGGCCCCCTGGGCGCCACCGGCACCGCGTCGCTGGGACCCGGCTCGGTGGCGTAGCGGAGCCCGCGCGCGTAGCTCGCGAGCCAGCGCGCCTGGCGGCGCGAGGTGGCGAGCTCGTCGGTCACGGCGCCGTAGATCACGCCCGCGCCGCCCGACACCAGCGCGAGGACCACCGCGAGCAGCTGCCACCGGACGGGACGGCGCGCGGCGCGCTCGGGAGTGGTCATCGATCGAGCGCCGCTCGGGGGCCGGAGACGGACCCGGGGCGACGCTCGCGAGAGTCTAATGGAGGGGTCGGATCAGTCTTCGATCGGCGGCTCGCCGCAGGCCTGGTGCTGCGCTTCCAGCGACTCGGTCTTGGAGTCGAGCAGGAAGACCGCCATCGGCCCCAGCGCGACCTGGATCGGCGCAGGGAGCGGAGTGGGCGGCTCGGCGGCGCGCGGCTCCACCGACGGCGACCCACCCACCACGTCGGTGAGCCGGAACTTCCCGGTGCGGGTGGGGTCGTAGGCGAGCGGCGCGCGGGCCGAATCCGGACCCGTGCGTCTGGGGGGCTTCGATCGACGGCCTGAACGTGCCACGGCGGCTACCCATCGACACCCGAGCGCCCCCCCGGGGCCGGTGTCCGAATGTCACGAGCTCATGCCCGCGACGAGCCCTCCTCCGAGCAATCACCGCGCCAGGGTGCGATCGTCACGATGCGTCCCGGGCGGGGGCCGCGTGTCACCCGGGCGACGTCCGGAAATCGCTTGTGGCGCGCGCGTTTCCGAGCGCCGTTACGAAGGGGTTTCGCGCCCCGCGCGGCGCTCGCACGGCGTGACATTGCGTCATCGTGCGTCACCGCGTCGTCAATCGGTTGTCGAGCGCCGATCGCTCGCTGGCGTCCGACGGAGCGGACGCGCTCCAGCAGGTCGATGC
>CAYMQR010000323.1:0-6270 GCA_964392195.1 uncultured bacterium
AGGGCGGCGGCCACGGCATCCTGAGACATACCTGCGCTCAGTCGCGCCCGACGAAGCTGCCTTAGAAACACATCGTATGATTGAGCCGGGTTCGGCATTTCGGCCGAATTTTGGCGTACGGCTGATCGCGATCCCAAAATGGGATAATTGCAGGGTCTCCGGGAGGCGCCTCACGTTCATTGCTCCTCCGTTGAGAATCCGATTGCTCGAGCAGACCTGGACAATCGGTGGCGCTGGAGACACCGTCCGGCCGAACCGGGAGCGCTTCCCCTGGGCCGGCTTCCGCCGGAGCGCGGGTCGATCGACCATTGGCCGCCGCCGGTCCGGGGCCACCTGGCGAAATCGACCCAGCAGGCGACCGCTTCCTGCGGCCGGTGCGATCGCCGCTCAGCGGGCGGTGCACGCCCCTTCATTTGTGAGGCTTACGGCTCGATCGGACCGCCCGCTGTCGCAGAGAGATTCGAACCGGTGCGGTGAGCTCGCGCGTCGCAGGACCGTTCATGGAAGGGGTCGGGCTCGACGGCTGAATCCGCGCGGGCGAGCTCGAGGAGGGTGATCTCGCTCGGCGCGCCGAGGCGCAGCGGCGGGCCCCAGTAGCCGGTGCCGCGGCTCACGTAGAGCCACATCGCCCCCACCCGGTAGAGCCCGGCCACGTACGGCGTGGAGAGCCGCACCGGCAGGTGCCACGGGAAGAACTGGCCACCGTGGGTGTGCCCCGAGACGTGCAGGTGGGCGCCGAGGCGCGCGGCGTGGCGCGCGGTGTTGGGCTGGTGGGCGAGGAAGATCGTCACGTCCGCGGCGGGCGCGTCGCGCAGCGCGGCGTCGGGATCGCAGCGGTGGCCGCGCACCGCACGACCCGCGTGCACGTCGGTGACGCCCGCGACCACCAGCCGCGCGCCGCCCTCCACCTCGAGCGAGCGGTGCTCGTTCACGAGCGGCGTGAAGCCGAGCCGCGCCACCTCGCGCACCCAGGCCTCGGCGCCGCTGTAGTACTCGTGGTTGCCGGTCACGTAGAAACGGCCGTCGCGGGCGCTCACGGCGGCGAGCGGGAGAGTGTGCTCGCGGAGGTTGGCCACCGAGCCGTCCACCAGGTCGCCGGTCAGCACCACCAGGTGCGGGTCGAGGGCGTTGACCTCGTCGACGATCCGGCGCACGTAGTCGCCCTTGATCGTGGGGCCGACGTGGACGTCGGTGATCTGCACGATCCGGTAGCCCACCAGCGACTCCGGCAGGCCGGCGATCGGCACGCTCACGCGCTTCACCCGCGCCACCCGCCGCGCCGCCGTCACCGCGCTCGCCGTCGCGACGAGCGACACCACCACGATCGCCAGGTTGCCGAGGCGGGTGGCCGCGAGCGCGGCCGCGTCACCGGAGATCGAGGCGCTCGCCACCCGCGCGTGGGCCACCGGATCGCCGATCACCCGCCAAGCGAGCTCCGCGAGGTCGCGCGCGCCGAGCATCGGCAGCACCAGCGCGAGGAAGCCCATGCCGAGGTAGGTCGCCCAGTGGAAGACGTCGAGGGCCCGCGACGGCCGCGCGAGGCGGCTCGTCACGAAGCTCGCCGGCACCATCGCCAGGTGCATCGCGAGCAGGCTCCAGCCGAGCACCGCGGCGGCGAGCGGCAGCGCGCTCTCGGTGATCAGCCGCGCGCCGATGTAGCGATAGACCGGCGCGAGGACCAGCACCGCCACGCCCCAGAACACCACGGCCTGGCGCCGCACCGGCCAGCGCCGGCGCGGGGATCGAGGTCGAGACGGATTCAACGGCGACTCCTCGGGGAAAACGCGACGGCGGCAATCTATCCGGCCGCGCGGCGGTCCGCTCGCCCGGCGCGCCCTCCGGATCGATCGGCGCGCGACGAGCGGCTGGAGGGCCGCGCTCCGTCGCGGCCGAGGGCCAGACGAGAGTGGACGCGATCGGTCCGGCAGCCCGCGCGCGCTCAGAACTGGAAGTAGATGAAGCCCACGGCCTGCCGGGAGTGGAACACCACCAGCATGCCGATCACGTAGGCGCACGCGGCGCTCTTCACCCACAGCGGCGCGCCGAGCACGCGCCCGGGCCGGCGCTCGCCGCCCGCGACCGCCTCCGCCACCAGCAGCGGCGCCGCGAGGTACGCCATGAACGCGAGCGCCAGCAGGTCGGCGAGCGACACCACCGAGATCCCCGCCACCAGCCGCGCCAGGAACTGCCCCACGGTGGCCAGCGAGTCGGCGCGGAAGAGCAGCCAGCCCAGGCACGTGAGGTGGAACATCACCGCGATGCGCAGCGCGCGCCGGAGCCGCGCGCCGCGGTCGTGGCCCTCGACGGTGTCCGCGATCCCCAGCACCCGGTACACCACCAGCAGCGCCCCGTGGTAGGCGCCCCACGCCACGAACGTCCAGTTCGCGCCGTGCCACAGGCCGCCGAGCAGCATCGTGATCCACAGGTTGCGGTACTGCTTGGCCACGCCGTGGCGGTTCCCGCCCAGCGGGATGTACAGGTAGTCGCGCAGCCAGCTCGACAGGCTGATGTGCCAGCGCTTCCAGAAGTCGCTCGGGCTCTGCGCCAGGTACGGCAGGTCGAAGTTCACCACCAGCTCGTAGCCCAGGAACTTGGACACGCCGCGGGCGATCGACGAGTACCCCGAGAAGTCGCCGTAGATCTGGAACGCGAACGCGTAGAGGCCGATCAGCGCCTCGGCCGCGCCCACGCTCGCGCCGCCGCCCTCCGCGAAGCGATCGAACACCCGGTTGGCGATCAGCGCCATGTTGTCGGCGATCACCAGCTTCTTCGCCAGGCCCACCACGATCAGCACCGCGCCCTCGCGCCACGCGGCGAGGTCGAGCTTGCGCGGCTCGAGCACCTGCGGCAGCAGCGTGTGGGCGCGCATGATCGGGCCCGCAACCAGATGCGGGAAGAAGCACACGAACAGCGCGAAGTCGCGGAAGCTGGTGGTGGGCTCGGCGTGCCCGCGGTAGATGTCGATCGTGTAGCTCATCGCCTGGAACGTGTAGAAGCTGATCCCGGCGGGGAGCACCAGCCCGAGGGTGATCGGCGAGACCTCGAGGCCGAACGCGGCGAGGAGCCGCGCGAAGTTGGCGTCGAAGAAGTCGAAGTACTTGAAGAAGCCGAGGATCACGAGGTTCGCGGTGAGGCTGATCCACACGAACGCGCGCCGCCGCGACGCCTCGGGCAGCCGGTAGAGCGACGGCAGCACCAGCCCGTACGCGAGCACCGCGCCCGCGGCGCCGAGCGGGATCGCGAAGTCGGCGAGGGCGCGCGGCAGCGCCGCCACGACGCCGCTCCACTGCTGGTGGCGGACCGCCTCCCACGCCGCCCAGTAGTCGACGTGGCTGCACAGCACCAGCGCCGAGCCCACCAGCGCGAGCGCCAGCCACGCCTGCTTGCGGCGCGGCACCGTGACGCCGGCGACGCCCAGCCCGCCGACGTAGTCGATCATCGTCGAGAGCAGGATCAGGAACAGGAAGCGGTGGTCCCAGGCGCCGTAGAAGACGTAGCTCGCCGCGAGCAGCAGCGCGTTCTGGCGCTTGTGCGAGAGGAACCAGTACGGCAGCAGCACCGCCGCGAAGAAGATCCAGAACGTGAGCGTGTTGTAGTTCACGGCGTGCTCGGCGCGGCGGGCGGCGCGGCGGCGCTGACCTTGTCATTCCCGTCCCGGCCACTCAAGGGCGCCTCGGGGGGCGGCGCTCCGCCGCCGAGCGCGCGCGCGATCAGCGCACGGCTGAGCCCGGTCGCGTCCATGCGATCGGCGATCGCCTGGGCGATCAGCCGGTGGCCGAGCGCCGTGGGGTGGGGATCCCGCTCGGAGATCGAGAGCGGCGGCCCTGCGGTGTCGGCGAGGTGGTGCTCGCGCGCGTAGGTCTCGATCGTGCGCCGCGTGGCGGCGGTCTCGATCCTCCAGCGGCGCGCCAGCCGCCGCGCGCCGTCGTCGAGCTCCGGGTGACCGAGCCACAGCACCGCGATCCCGCGCTCGCGCGTCACGTCGCGGAGCCGGGCGAGCGCCTTCTTCACCGCCTCCAGACCGACCATGTCGCGGTACTCGGGCGGCACGTCCTCGGGGTCGCTGGCGAAGCCGCGTCCCACCCACGGCGCGTTCGCCATGCCGTCCTCGCGCGCGGCGCTCTCAGCGCGCGTGCGCCGCGCGCCGATCGAGCGGATCCGCTCCGCGAGGAACGACCTCGAGAGCGTGAACGGCTCGGCGCGGCGGCGGATGAAGTTGGGCAGGTCCATGTCGTTGCCGACCAGGTTGAGGAGCACCATGTCGGGATCGAAGCGCAGGCCCTTGGTGACCAGCGTCTCGACCTCCATGACCGCGTTGTAGCCGGGCACGGCGGCGTTGATGGCCTCCCACGCCACCCCGGGATGGCGGCGCGCGAGCTCGCGCGCGAGCGCGCTCACGAAGTCCTCGCCGTCGCGCACCGCCCAGCCGAACATCACCGAGTCACCCAGCCCGAGGATGCGCACGGTGCGCGGCGGCTTGGTCTCGGCGACCTCGGGACCGCGGAAGCCGGCCGAGTTGGTGGTGAGCGGCACGATGAACTTCACGTCGAGGCCGGGGATGAGCTCGTAGACGATGCGCGGGTTGGCGGTCATCCGCACGATGTCGGCGAGGCCGACGCTCGCCCCCCTCGGCGGCGGCGGGCGGCGCCGCATCGCGCTCAGGCCGCGGTCGATCTCGGCGTCCTTGAGCGCCGCCTCGAGCCTGAGCCCCACCTCCAGCGCGGCCGCCGCCGCGGCCACCACGGCGAGGCACGCGAGCGTGGTGCGGACGATCCGGAGCGCGGACGGGCGGGCCATGACGGGGTGGCGGACGGGCGCGAGCGCGCTTGACTCGGCTTCGCGCGCACGGAGTATGTTGCGGCGGCGTGTTTGCGCCCATAGCTCAGTTGGACAGAGCAACGGCCTTCTAAGCCGTAGGTCGCAGGTTCGAGCCCTGCTGGGCGCGCCAACCGCCGGTCGCCCCAGGGGTCGCGGTCACCGCCACCGGTCCATGGTCGAGCCCGCCTTCGCGAACGCCCAGCCCGCCGAGCCGCCGAGGCGGCTGCGGCGGACCCTCGACCACTTCGTGCCGCAGGTGCTGCTCGACGCCAGCCCGGACGTGGCGTTCCGCTCGCGCCTCAACGTCTCGTTCGCCTTGATCGCGTTCCTGACGCTCGCCGGCTACTCGATCATCCACGCCTCGATCGGCGCGCGCGAGATCGCGGCCGTCGACCTGTTCGCGGCGCTCGGCATCGTGCTGATGCCCGCGGTGCTGTGGGCGACCCGCTCGTTCCAGGTCGCCACCAACTTCGGGCTGGCGATCGTGTTCCTGCACGTGGGCTTCGTGTCGGTCTCGACCGGCGGGCTGGTGGCGCCCGCGCTGCAGTTCTACACGGCGCTGGTCGTCGGCTCGCTGCTGCTCGCGGGGGCGGCCTCGGGGCTCTTCTGGGCGCTCATGAGCATCACCCTGGTGTGCGTGCTGAGCGTGCTCGACCGCATCGGCGTGCGCCTGCCGCTCCTGCAGACGCCGGAGAGCATCCAGTTCATGTGGATGCCGACCACGATCGGCATCGAGCTCGTGACGCTCGGCCTCGCGCAGGTCTACGAGGGCTTCAAGAACCGCATGCTGGGCGAGCTGAGCGAGTCGAACCGGGCGCTCGAGCGCACCAACCAGGCGCTCGCCCGCACCAACGCCGCGCTCGCCCTGGCCCGCGACGAGGCCGAGCAGGCCACCCGCGCCAAGGCGGACTTCCTCGCCAACATGAGCCACGAGATCCGCACGCCGATGAACGCGGTGATCGGCATGACCGGGCTGCTGCTCGACAAGGGCGTGGAGCCCGAGCACCGCGAGTACGTCGAGACGGTGCGCTCGAGCGGCGAGCACCTCCTCTCGATCATCAACGACATCCTCGACTTCTCGAAGATGGAGGCGGGCAAGCTCGAGCTCGAGGAGCAGGCGTTCAGCGTGTCCCGCTGCGTCGAGGAGTGCGTCGACCTGGTGGCGCTCGCGGCGGCCCAGAAGGGCCTCGAGCTGAGCTGGTTCGTGGCGCCGAGCTGTCCCGCCAACCTGGTGGGCGACGTCGGCCGGCTGCGCCAGGTGCTCGTCAACCTGCTCGGCAACGCGGTCAAGTTCACGCGCCACGGCGAGGTGGTGGTGCGCGTCGAGGGACGCGAGCTGCCGGGCGCGCGCGCCGAGGTCGAGGTGCGGGTGCGCGACACCGGCATCGGCATCGTGCCCGACGGCGTGGACCGGCTGTTCCAGCCGTTCAGCCAGGTGGACGCCTCGACCAC
>CAYMQR010000324.1:0-6246 GCA_964392195.1 uncultured bacterium
CGATCAAGGACGTCTTCGAGGACACCCGCTCCATCCTCGAGCCGGCCGGCGCGCTCGCGGTCGCGGGCCTCAAGGCGTGGTGCGCCCGCGAGGGCGCGCGCGACCGCACGCTGGTGGCGATCGCGTCCGGCGCCAACATGAACTTCGACCGGCTGCGCTTCGTCGCCGAGCGCGCCGAGCTCGGCGAGCAGCGCGAGGCGGAGCTCGCGGTCACCATCCCCGAGCGGCCCGGCGCGTTCCTCGACCTGAGCCGCGCGGTCGGCGACTGCGACGTGACCGAGTTCAACTACCGCCGCTCCGACGCGAGCCGCGCCCACGTCTTCGTGGGCGTCGCGGTCTCCGGCCCGGCTCAGACCCGCGCGCTCTGCGAGCGGCTCACGGCGGCGGGCTTCGAGGTCCTCGACCTCTCCGCCAACGAGCTCGCCAAGAACCACCTCAAGCACCTCGTCGGCGGCCACAGCCCCGCCGGCGAGGGCGACTCCGAGCGGCTCTTCCGGTTCTCGTTCCCCGAGCGCCCCGGCGCGCTACGCCGCTTCCTCGAGCACCTCTCGCCGCACTACGACATCTCGCTCTTCCACTACCGCAACCACGGCGGCGACGTGGGGCGCGTGCTCGCCGGCTTCCGGCTCACGGACCAGAGCGCGAGCGAGCTCACGGCCCACCTCGCGGCGCTCGACTACCCGTACGTCGAGGAGACCGCCAACCCAGCGGCGAAGCTGTTCCTCGCGTGACCGCCGGCGCGGCCGCGCGACTCAGAGCGAGTCGTCGGGGCGGGCTCGAACGACGATCGTGCCGGCGGCGTAGTCGTGCCACGCGCGGCGCGGCGCGCGCAGCGCCCAGAGGAAGCCGACGCCGAGCAGCGACGAGGCGGCGTACGCGAGCGTCCGCACCAGCGAGCGCCCGACGCTCGGCGGTCCGCACCGGTCGAGGCTCACCACCTTGAGGCCGAGCATCGCCTTGCCGAGCGTCGCGCCGGTCCAGGCGTGGGACACGCTGAAGTACACCACGCCGATCAGCGCCAGCAGCAGGTTGAAGGCCTCGTCGAGGACCTGGAAGCTGCGCACGAAGTCGATGGCCTGGTAGTCGGCGGTGCCGAACGCGATCACGCCGAGCAACACCGCGACCAGCGCGGTGGCGGCCACGATCGCCGCGTCCACCGCGAACGCGATCGCGCGTCCGGTGAAGGGCGCGAGCTCCTCGCTTCCCTCGGCGCTCGTCGCCTCGAGCTCCTCGGCGTCGTCCAGGAGATCGGGCTCCGGTGCTTCGTTCCACGACCGCCGCGGGTTGCGGGCCGGCTCGGTGTCGAGCCAGCGCGACGGCGGCGGCTCGACCCGGGTGGAGCTGGGCGGCGGTGTCACGGCCGGCGCCGCGGCGCGCGGCGCCTCGCGCTCGAGGTCACGGGTCACGTCGCGAGCGCTCATCCGCGGCGGTTCGACCCGGGGCGGCTCGACGCGGGCCGGCTCGCGGATCGGCACGGCGCGGCGCGGCGGCTCCACGATCGGCTCGGGCTCGGGCTGACGCGGCGGGCGCGACACCACCGGCGTGGGGCTCGACTGGGCGTCGAACGCCGCCCAGTCGCGGGCGCGCGCGGCGCGCAGCTCGTCCCAGTCGATGGTCGCGCGCTCGGCGCCGCGGGCGGCGTCGGCGGCGCGAGCCGGCGGCTCGGCGGGTGTGGGCGCGGCGCTGGTTTGCGGCGGCGTGGCCCGCTCGATGAAGAACGTGGCGAAGCCCGGCGGGTGACCGGCGTCGGCATCGGCGTGCTCGCCGTCCGCCAGCTCGGGCTCGGCCTCGTCACCGGCGAGCTCGGCCGGATCGAGCGCCCACATCGGCTCGCGCTCGTCGGCGACCGGCGGCGCGGTGTCGCGAACCGGCGCGCTGTCCGCCGCGAGACCGAGGTCGATCACGGACGCCGCCTCGACCGACCGGACCGGCACCGCCTCGACAGCGGGGTCGAAGTCATCGACCGGCCGGCGCGGCGCCTCGTCGTCGAGCTGGGTCTCGGCGGTGTCCACCCAGGTACGGGCGGATCGCGACGACGCGTAGGGATCCCCGACCGGCGTGCTCGCGCGCTGGCGCGCGTCGCGCTGGTCGAAGGCGGCGATGTCGCCGGCGAGCTCGTTCGTCAGGTACGCGATGGTGTCGAGGGCGCCCGGATCGGTCGACGACGAGTGGAGCGGCAGGTCCGCGTCGTCATCCTCGAAGGGATCGTGCCGGGGCGCGCTGCGCGGCGGCTCGTAGCGCGGCGTGGCGCTCGCCGGCGCGGGCGGTGCCGCGCTGTAGGTGGGACTCGGCGCGGGCTCGCGAAGCTCGAGGCGCGCCGAGCTGTCGAAGAGCGCGGGCTCGTCGTCGCCGAACGCCTCGGGCTCGAGGAGCGGCGGCTCGGGGGGACGGGCGCGCTCGGCGCGCGGCGGCTCGATGGTGGGCCGCACCCCGCGGCGATCGAACGTCGGCACGTCGAGATCGACGGGCGGCTCGCCGGCGCTCTCGACGCGGGCGCGAGCCAGCACGCTGCTCGGCGACTTGGGACGCGCGCCGCTCTCGGCGGGCGCCGGGCGGTTCGAGCGGGGAACCGGCGTGAGGGAGGCGAAGAGGTCGGGCTCGCGGGTGTCCTCGCGGCCGAAGCGGTCTTCCGGCTTGGGCGGCTCGACCACCCGCGGACCCGCCGACGAGCGCGTCGCGGGCTCGTCCCAGGTCATCTCGACGATGCCGTCGAAATGAGAGCCGGGCGGAGGGGTAACCCCTTCCGGACCCGGTCGTTTGCCGCGGTTGCGTCTGGACACGGATGGAGCCGTGCGGATCTCACTGAGACGAACGCGCCAAGGGTAGCCAAGGTGTTGCGGCCGGTCAAGAAGAATTTCCTCGAGCAAGATCCCAGGTGAAACCCGGAATCCCTAGGGATTCCGAGAATCCCACAGGCTTTCCCTCACCCCACCCCCAAGACCTTGTGGTGAGGGGCGCTACCAGCCCCTAGTCGGTCACGACCTCGGCCGACTCGGGGCCGTCGTCCTCCGCATCGGCTCCGGGCTCGGTGCCACCCACCTCGCGGGGCCGTCCGCCGGGCCCATCCCCCTCGGGGACCAGGATCCGCGCCGCCGCCACGGCGGCGATGGCGGCGGTCTCGGTCCGCAGGACGAACGGCCCCACGTGGACCGGGACGAACCCCACCTCGGTGGCCGCCTCGACCTCGTCGCGGGTGAAACCGCCCTCGGGCCCCACCAGCAACACCAGCGGGCGGGCCGGGTCCCAGTCGCCGAGGGCGCCGGCGAGGGAGACCTGGTGCTCGCCCTCCCACAACATCAGCCGGGTCTCGCCGCCTTCGAGCGCGTCGAGCACGTCGCGGAACGGCTGCGGGGGGCGCACCGGCGGGACGTGGGCGCGCCCGGACTGGCGTGCGGCGTCGGTGGCGATCCGCTCGAGGCGGTCGATCCGCACCGGATCGCCGCCCGGGCGCGGCACCGCGACGGTCCGCTCGCTGGTGAAGAGCCGCACCTCCGACACGCCGAGCTCGGTCACTTTCTGGATCGCGAGGTCGGTGTGCGAGCCGCGCGCGAGCGAGAACAGCAGGATCACCCGCGGCCCCTCCTCGCGCGGCGCCGTGAAGTGATGCTGCTCGATGCGCACCTGCACGAGGTGCTTCTCGAGGCGCTCGATCGGCCCCACCCACTCGTTGCCGTCGCCGTCGAAGAGCTCGACGATCTGCCCCTGCCGGAGCCGCAGCACCGAGCGCACGTAGTGGGCCGCGTCGCCCTCCAGGATCACGCTCTCGCCGTGGACGCTGGCGCGATCGATGCGGAAGCGCCGCAGCTTCACCTCCGTCCCCCCTTCGCCGCGCGGCCCTTCGCCGCGCTGGCCGGCTTCCTCCTGGCGGGCGCCCGGCGCAGCGCGAAGGACGACCAGTCGCCGTCGCGCAGCGGCGCGCCCGCCACGAATCCCCGCTTCACGAAGAGCCGCCGCACGTCGTCCTCCTCGCTGCGCGTGAGCCCGGCGACGATCAACGTACCGCGCTCCGGCTCGACGCGCGCGGTGAGCACGTCGGCGAGGGCCGCGAGCGTCGGCGCGGTCAGGTTCGCGAGCACCAGCGGATAGCGTCCGGTCACCGCCTCGGGCCCGCCGGCGAGCAGCGCGAGCCGCTCGTCCACGCGATTGCGCGCGGCGTTGCGGCGCGCCTCGCGCACGCTCTCCGCGTCCGCGTCGAGGCCGACCGCCTCGGGCACTCCGAGGTGGAGCGCCGCGATCGCGAGCACGCCGCTGCCCGTGCCGACGTCGAGCACCTTCGCCACCCGCGCTCCCTTGCCACCCCCGAGCATCCGCCGCAGGTGGCGCAGGCACACCCGCGTGCTGCCGTGTAGCCCGGTGCCGAACGCGTTGGCGGGCTCGATGCGCACGCACACGTCGCCGCGCTTCATCGGCACCCGCGCCCGCGGCCGCGCGATCCACAGCCCGTCCGCGACCTCCGCGGGCCGGAAGTGCTTCTTCCACATCTCCGCCCACGGCCGCTCGACCAGCGGCCGCACCAGCGCCGGCGCCCGCAGCCAGCCCGGCGCCAGCCTCTCGATCTCGGCGACGATCGCGTCCGCGTCGACCTTCGGCCCCGCGTAGGCGCGGAGCTCCACCGAGCCGCGGTCCTCCACGCCGAGCTCCTGCCACGCGCCCTCGGCGCCGAGCTCGGTGAGCCAGTACGCGGCGTCGTCGGCGACGTCGGGCGCGACCACCAGCACCAGCTCGCGCCAGCCGGCCCGCGCGCGGGCCCCGCGAGGCTCGCCGCGGCCCTTCACTTCGCGCCCAGGCGCTTCTTCCACGCCTCCTGCAGCGCGCGGTAGCCGATCAAGTGGATGCCGAGCGTCTCGAGGCGGTTCTTGGTGGCGGTCGAGGTGACCCACTCGTAGTCGAGGATGCGGTCTTCCCACGGGTGGTCGTCGACCGCGACGTAGCACAGCTCGCGCCACTCGTCGGTGTCGTCGGCGAGGTGCACGGCGATCTCGTGGACTCCCGGCGCGAGGTTCGCGAGGTGCGCCTCGTAGAGCTCGAACTTCGACTGCTTGCCCCCGTCCGGCGCGTAATACATGCCGAACGACTCGATGCAGGGCATGTCGTGGGCCGCCGCGACCTCGTGATAGAAGGGCGTCCGGACCGGCAACCCGTACTCGTGCCCGAGCTCGACCATCGCCTCGAAGAAGTCCAGCCGGTAGTGGAGCGGGCCCATGTGGTTGTCGAGGTGGGTCGGCTTCATGCCGAGGATCAGCGCGCGCTCGAGCTGCGCGCGCATCTCGGTCCGCACGTCCTCGACGGTGCCGTGAGCGACGGTGTCCTCCTCGCTCGGCCAGAAGAAGCCGTCGGGACCGACCAGGCTCGGCACCGCGGACGCGCCCGCCACCGGCGCCCAGCGGTAGCGCCGCCACTCGCAGTTGACGGTGAGGTGCAGGCCCACGTCGAGCTCGGGGTTGGCGGCTGCGATCATCGCCATCTCGGCGAACCACGGGCACGGCGGCATCGCCGTGGTGGTGCTGATCGCGCCCATCTCGAGGGCGCGCAGCGTCGCCATGTTGGCGCTGTGGCAGAGCCCGGAGTCGTCGGCGTTGATGATCAGGAGCTTCGCGTCGCGAGCGAAGCCCAGCTCCTCGGTGAGCGTCCTGGTGTCGGCCATGTCCAGCTTTCTACCACCCTTCCCCGGGTCCCGTCGGCGGTGGGGATCGCGTGAGCGAGCGCCGGCGGCTGCGCGAAGGGCTGGCGATCGTCGCGATCGTGGCGCCGCTCGCGATCTTCGCGCGCTGGTCGTGGTACCAGGACGGCCAGGGGCCCGCCTACCTGCCCTCTCCCGACGCGCTCGAGTACGCCGCCGCGGCGCAATCGATCGCCGACGACGGCACCTTCCTGCTCCAGGTCGCGCAGCACCGCGTGCGTCCCCGCTATTCGCCGGGCTGGCCGCTGGTGCAGGCGGTGGCGCTGCGCGCCGGCGTCGACGGCGCCGCGCTGTGGCGGCTCACGGCGTTCCTCGGGGCGGCGCTCGCGTGCGCCGTCGCGGGCGTCACCCGGGCGGCGATCGGCGCGGGCGGCGAGCCCCGCGTCCGGCTCGCCGCGGCGATCGGCGCCGGCCTCGCGTGGGCGCTATCGCCGCTCGCGGGCACCAGCGGCGGCACCGCGATGAGCGACGAGCCCACCGCGCTCGGCGGCTTCGTGGCGCTCGCGGCGATCGGCGCCGCGCTCGCGCGCGGCGAAGGCGCGGGCGCGCACGAGCGACGCGTCACC
>CAYMQR010000325.1:0-6238 GCA_964392195.1 uncultured bacterium
CCAGGCCGAGGAGCTCGCGCGCGAGCGCGCCAAGCAGCTCTTCGGCGCGGCGCACGTCAACGTCCAGCCCCACTCCGGCTCGCAGGCCAACATGGCGGTCTACTTCGCGTGCCTGAAGCCGGGCGACACGATCCTCGCCATGGACCTGGCCCAGGGGGGCCACCTCACCCACGGCAGCCCGGTCAACTTCTCCGGCAAGCTCTACAAGGTGGCCTCGTACGGCGTCGAGCGGAGCTCGGGCCGGATCGACATGGACCAGGTCCGCAAGCTCGCGCACGCCGAGAAGCCCAAGCTGATCATGACCGGTGCGTCGGCCTACCCGCGCGCCATCGACTTCGCGGCGTTCCGCGCGATCGCAGACGAGATCGGCGCGGTGCTGGTCGCCGACATCGCCCACCCCGCCGGGCTGGTGGCGAAGGGCCTGCATCCGAGCCCGGTCCCGTATTGCGACTTCGTCACCACCACCACTCACAAGACCCTGCGTGGACCGCGCGGCGGCATGATCATGGCCGGCGAGCAGAGCGCCAAGGCCGTCGACTCGCAGATCTTCCCCGGCATCCAGGGTGGCCCGCTCATGCACGTCATCGCCGCCAAGGCGGTGGCGTTCCGCGAGGCGCTGAGCGACGACTTCGGCGCCTACGCCAAGCAGATCATCGCGAATGCCCAGGCGCTCGCGAAGACCCTCGTCGGCGGCGGGCTGGACCTGTGCTCGGGCGGCACCGACAACCACCTGGTGCTCATCGACCTCACCAGGGCCGGCATCTCCGGCAAGCAGGGCGAGCACGCCCTCGACCAGGCGGGCATCACGGTCAACAAGAACATGGTGCCCTACGACACCCGCAAGCCGATGGAGACAAGCGGCGTCCGGCTCGGGACTCCGGCGCTCACCACCCGCGGCATGAAGGAAGCCGAGATGGAGGCGATCGGGCGCATGATCGTGCGCGTGCTCTCGAACCCGGAGGACGCCAGGACGCTCGAGCAGGTGCGCGGCGAGGTGGGCTCGCTGTGCGACCGTTTCCCGCTCTACCGCGAGCGGCTCGTCGGATGAAGTGTCCGTTCTGCGCCAAGGACAAGGACCGGGTCATCGACTCGCGGACCAGCCGCGACGGTGAGCTGATCCGGCGCCGCCGCGAGTGCCTCAAGTGCTCGCGGCGTTTCACCACCTACGAGCGGGTCGAAGAGAACCTGCCGATGGTGATCAAGAAGGACGGACGGCGCGAGCCCTACGATCGGCAGAAGGTGATCTCCGGGATCCGGCGCGCGTGCGAGAAGCGCCCGGTATCGACCGAGCAGGTCGAGCAGGTCGTCCGCAACATCGAGGGCTACCTCCAGGACACCGGCGAGTCCGAGATCGCGAGCCGCGACATCGGCGAGCGCGTGATGGTGTCGCTCAGGGACCTCGACCCGGTGGCGTACGTGCGGTTCGCATCGGTCTACCGCGAGTTCAAGGACCTCAACGCGTTCATCGAGCAGCTCAACGAGCTGCTGCGCAAGGGCCCGCCCGCCGCGCACTCGTCGTGACATGTTCACCGGGCTGATCGAGGCGCTGGGCACGATCCGCCGCCGTGAGTCACGGGCCGGCGGCGTGCGCTTCGAGATCGAGAGCGAGCGGCCCTTCGAGGACGTCGAGCTCGGCGAGAGCATCGCCGTCGACGGGGCGTGCCTCACGGTCGTGTCGTTCGCGGGGGCGCGGTTCGAGATCGACGCCTCCCCCGAGACGCTCGCGAAGACCACCCTCGGCTCGCGGCGGGAGGGCCACCCGGTCCACCTCGAGCGCGCGATGCGGGTCGGCGACCGGCTCGGCGGGCACATCGTGCTCGGCCACGTCGACGGCGTCGGCAAGCTGGTGTCGCGGCGCGTCGAGGGCGACTACACGTTCCTGACCTACGAGGCGCCGGGCGAGGTGCTGCCGTACCTGGTGCCGAAGGGCTCGATCGCGATCGACGGCGTCAGCCTCACCGTGAACGGTCTCGCCGACCCGCGCTTCGAGATCGCGATCATCCCGCACACGTCGTCGCACACCCACCTCACCCGCAAGGCCGTCGGTGAAGGGGTGAACCTGGAGGCCGACGTGCTCGCCAAGCACGTAGGGAGGCTCCTCGAGGCGTGGCGCGCGCCGGCCGCGAGCGGCGGCCTCACCCGCGACTTCCTGGAGCGTCACGGCTACTGAGCGCGGAAACGGGAAAGCCCCGGATTCGTGGGGTTTCCTTGAAGTGAGGGTGCTCGCTCGATTACCCTCGCGCGATGCCCATGAAGCACCGCGCCACGGTCGAACAAGCCTGCGACGAGCTGCGTCGCGGCCGCATGCTCATCCTCGTCGACGACGAGGATCGCGAGAACGAGGGCGATCTGGTGATCGCCGCGGAGCACGCGAGCGCGGAGGCGATCCACTTCATGACGCGCTTCGGGCGCGGCCTCGTGTGCATCGCCCTGACGGAGGAGCGCATCGGCGAGCTCGGCATCCGCATGATGACCGAGGAGAACCGGTCGAGCTTCGGGACGGCGTTCACGGTGTCGGTGGACGCCCGTCACGGCATCGAGTCCGGTGAGGGCGCCGCGGACCGCGCCCACACGGTCGAGGTGCTGCTCGATCCCGAGAGCACCCCGGACGACCTCGCGAGCCCCGGCCATCTCTTCCCGCTGCGCGCGCGCAAGGGCGGAGTTCTCGTGCGCGCCGGCCAGACCGAAGGGTCCGTCGACCTGGCCCGGATCGCCGGCCTGAAGCCCGCCGCGGTGATCTGCGAGGTGATGCGTCCCGACGGGACCATGGCGCGGATGCCCGACCTCGAGGCCTTCGCCGGCGAGCACGATCTCAAGATCCTCACCGTCGCCGACCTGATCGCGTACCGGATGCGCAACGAGCGCCTGGTGCACCGCATCGCCGAGTCGAAGCTGCCGACCGCCTACGGCGGCGAGTTCCGGGTGATCGTCTACAAGAACGACGTCGACCCGCACGAGCACCTCGCGCTGGTGAAGGGCACGATCGAGCCGGGACAGCCGACGCTGGTCCGGGTCCACTCCGAGTGCCTCACCGGCGACGTGTTCGGCTCGATGCGCTGCGACTGCGGCGAGCAGCTCCACGCCGCGATGCAGATGCTGGACGCCGCCGGCAGCGGCGTGATCGTCTACATCCACCAGGAAGGGCGCGGCATCGGCCTCGGCAACAAGATCCTCGCCTACGCGCTCCAGGATCAGGGCAAGGACACGGTCGAGGCGAACGAGGCGCTCGGCTTCAAGCCGGACCTTCGCGACTACGGCATCGGCGCGCAGATCATCCGTGACCTCGGGATCACGAAGATGAGGCTCATGACCAACAACCCGACCAAGATCAGCGGGCTCGTCGGTTACGGGCTGTCGGTGGTCGATCGCGTGCCGATCGAGGTCGCTCCCAACGCGGTCAACCGGCGCTACCTCGAGACCAAGCGCGTGAAGATGGGCCACGTGCTCAACCTCGAGACGGACGCCGAGCGCGCGGCGGCCAAGGAGGCATGATGGCGGTCATCCACGAAGGTCAGCTCTCGGCGCGTGGCCGCAAGTTCGGCATCGTGGTCGGGCGCTTCAACGCGTTCGTCACCGAGCGCCTCCTCGACGGCGCGATCGACGCGCTCACCCGCCACGGCGCCAGCGCCGGGGACATCGAGGTGGTGCGCGTGCCGGGCTCCTTCGAGATCCCGCTCGCGCTGCAGTGGCTCGCCGCCGCCAAGCGTCACGACGCGATAATCTGCGTCGGCGCGGTGATCCGCGGCGGGACGCCCCACTTCGACTACGTCGCCTCCGAGGTCACCAAGGGCATCGCCCACGTCCAGCTCCAGTACGGCGTACCGGTCGCGCTCGGCGTGCTCACGACCGACAGCATCGAGCAGGCGATCGAGCGGGCGGGCGCCAAGGCCGGCAACAAGGGCTGGGACGCCGCGATGAGCGCGATCGAGATGGCCGACCTCGGCTCGCGGCTGCGCCCCTGATCGAACGCGGATCACGCCGGCCACGCGCCCGGCTACCAGGCTCATGAGCTCCCGACATCGTGCACGGACACTCGCGCTTCAAGCGCTCTACGGCATGGAGCTCAAGGCGCCCCGTGACGTCGAGGCCGAGCTCGCCAGGTTCCTCGACCACTTCCACCCGGACGAGGCGCTCCGGCCGTTCTTCCTGTCACTCGTCCGTGGCACCCTCGGCCATCGCGGCGAGATCGACGCCGCGCTCGAGAAGAGCTCGCTGAACTGGAAGCTCGAGCGCATGCCGGCGGTGGACCGCAACCTTCTCAGGCTGGCCTGCTACGAGATCCTCCACGAGACCGAGGTCCCACCCGAGGTCACCATCACCGAGGCCGTGGACCTGGCGAAGCGCTTCGGCGGCGCCGAGACCCCGGGCTTCGTGAACGCCATCCTCGACCGCGTCGCCCGCGACTGCGGCCGCCTGCCCGACAAGCCCGCCGCCGGCGCCCGCTGACGGCCCGGAGAGCCCGGCGCCCATGACCGAGATCAAGCTCGCCCTGTTCGCGGCCTTCGCCACGCTGTACGTGGTGGCGTGCGCGGCGACCGATGGGCTCTTCAACCGGCTGATCTTCCGCGAGCACCGCCGGCTCTCGTACTTCTCCACCGAGAAGCGCCTCGTCTACCTGCGCGGCGAGTGGTCGTGGATCTCGGTGCTGTTCCTGGTCTACCTCGGGTTCGTGGCCCCGAGCCTCGCGAGCTTCGCGATCGGGGGCGTCCGGTACCTGCTGGTGTTCTGGCTGATCTTCCTGCTCGTCAACTGGGACGTGATCTTCGGACGGATCGTCTTCGACGACTGGCTCGGCGACACCCCGAGCATGAAGCTCTTCCGCCTCGGCTGGATCCACACATCGATCTGGGTCAGCATCGGCGTCCGGCTGCTGCTCGCGGCGGGCGTCGCGTACGCCCTGCGGCGGTTCGCCTGAACCGCTTCGCCGCCGCTGGGCGCTGACACCCGGGATCTGCCACTCTTCGGACCTTTCGGGAAAGGAACCTCATGCAGCCCGTCCGGCCACTGCTCACGCGCACGCTCGTCACCATCAAGCCGCTCGACACGATCGCTCACGCCCGCAAGCTGGCGGTGCAGCACCGCATCAACCAGCTGCCCGTCGTGCAGAAGGGCAAGCTGGTGGGGATCCTGACCGACCGCGACCTGCGCGACGCGTTCCCGTCGGTGTTCGACGAGGCGGCCCACGACGGTGACGGCAAGCACGCGAGCGGCTGGACGCCCGACCGCGTCCACGTCGAGTCGGTGATGACCCGTGAGGTGCACACCCTGTCACCCGACGTCAGCCTCGCCGACGCGGCCCGGCTGATGCGCTCGCAGCGGATCGGCGCCGTGCCGATCGTCGAGGCCGACGGCACGCTCCTCGGGCTCGTCACCCGCAGCGACGTCCTCGACGCCTACGTCCAGCTCGACGCCCGCAAGGGCTGAGCGAGCTCAAGCGGGCGCCGGGATCTCGCGGCGCAGGCCGAGCTTGCCGAGCATCCACATCATCGGGCACCAATGGGTGAAGGCGCTCTGCAGGAGATTGACCCCCACGAACGCCGTGAAGAGGAAGAAGCCCGGGTGAACCCAGTAGCCGAGCGCCACGCTCAGCAGCACGAAGAAGCCCCCGGCCAACCGCAGTCCCTCGTTGATCGTCATCACACCTCTCCCTTCGGCCCGCCGGCCGGTGCCGCCTCCCCGGCGCCACGCACCATCGCGTAGATCACCGGCACGACGCCCAGCGTGAAGAGCGTCGAGGCGAAGATTCCGAAGATGAAGGCCCACGCCAGGCCCGAGAAGATCGGGTCGAGCGTGATGACCCAGGCGCCGAAGATGGCCGCGCCGGCGGTGAGGAGGATCGGCCTGAGCCGCACCGCACCCGCCTCCACGATCGCCTCGCCGAGCGGCCGTCCCCTTCCCCGCTCGACCTCGATGAAGTCGACGAGGATGATCGAGTTGCGCACGACGATGCCGGCGAGCGCGATCATCCCGATCATCGCGGTCGCGGTGAACCACACGGGCGCGGCGTATCCGCCGACGCTCGTCGCGGTCAGCAGGTTCAGCAGACGGAACCCGGGCATGATGCCGATCGCGCCGAGCGGGATGGCGAGCATGACGAGCAGCGGAACGACGAAGGACCGCGTCTCGGCGACGAGCAGCACGTAGATGAGCAGCATCGCCGCGGCGAAGGCGAGGCCGAGGTCGCGGAACACGTCCACGGTGATCTTCCACTCGCCCTCGCCCGTCCAGTCGGCGCGGG
>CAYMQR010000326.1:0-6236 GCA_964392195.1 uncultured bacterium
GGGCTGGCTTCAGCCGCCCTTTTCGTCCGCGACGAACGCCTTGTAAGCCTCGGCGTCCATGAGCGTCGTGACGTCGCCAGCGCTCGCGACCTCGATCTTCACGAGCCATCCCTCGCCGTAGGGATCGCTGTTCAGGAGCTCGGGCTTGTCGGCGAGGGCCGTGTTCACCGCCACGACCTTGCCCGCGACCGGCGCGTAGATCTCGGAGACCGCCTTCACCGACTCGACGGTGGCGAAGGTCTGCTCCTTCGCGAGCTCGTCACCGGCCTTCACCTGCAGGTCGAGGTACACGACGTCGCCGAGGTGCGACTGGGCGTAGTCGGTGATGCCGACCGCCGCCGCGGCGGGCGTGCTGGCGTCGATCCACTCGTGCTCCTTCGAGTAGCGCAGTTTCTCGGGCGTCTCCATGTGGATCTCCTTCGTCGTGCCGTGGATGGTTCCGGGTTCGTCCGGTGTCGGTGTGGGTGCTTCGGGTCGGGCTTCGGGCTCGGCTCGCGCGCGCCGCTTCACTTCTTGGTGTGCGCGGGGACGAACGGCAGCTTCACCACCTTCGCCGCGAGCGGCTTGCCGCGCACCTCGATGCCGAGCGCGCGACCCACCTCGGCGTACGCGACGTCGACGTAGCCCATCGCGATGCCCTTGCCGAGCGACGGCGACGAGGTGCCGCTGGTGACGATGCCGATGGTCTTGCCGTCCGCGACGATCGGGTAGTCCGAGCGCGGCACGCCCCGCTCGGTGAGTTCGATCCCGACCATCTTCCGGCTCAGGCCCCTGGCGCGCGCGGCCTCGATGGCGGCGCGGCCGATGAAGTCGCCCTTGGCGGGCTTCACCACCCAGCCGACGCCGGCCTCGAGCGGCAGCGTCTGCTCGGTGAGCTCGTGGCCGTAGAGCGAGTAGCCCATCTCGAGCCGCAGCGTGTCGCGTGCGCCGAGGCCGATCGGCTTGAGGCCGAGCTCCGCGCCGGCCTCGAGGAGCGTGTCCCACAAGGCGCCGAGTTGCGCCGCCTCGGCGAACAGCTCGAAGCCGTCCTCGCCCGTGTAGCCGGTGCGCGCGATGCGCATCGGGCGCCCGGCGACGGCGGCCTCGGCGACGCCGAAGTAGGGGACCGCGTCGATGTCCGCCGGGGTCAGCTTGGCGAGGATCCGCGCGGCGTTCGGGCCCTGCAGCGCGAGCAGCGCGAGGTCGTCCCGCTGCACCGGGCGGGCGCCGCCCGCCGGCACGTGGCCGGTCATCCACTCGAAGTCCTTGGCGCGGTTCGAGGCGTTGACCACCACCAGGAATCGCTCCGCGCCGGCGCGGTAGATGATGAGGTCGTCGAGGATCCCGCCGTCCTCGCGGCACAACAGGCTGTAGTGCGCGCGACCCACGTCGAGCTTGGCGACGTGGTTGGTGGTGAGCCACTCGAGGGTCGCCGCGGCGCCGGGGCCGGCGACCTCGACCACGCCCATGTGCGCGATGTCGAAGAGCCCGGCGGCGGCGCGCACCGCCTTGTGCTCGTCGATGATGCCGGTGTACTGGACCGGCATGTCCCAGCCGGCGAAGGGCACCATGCGGGCGCCTAGGGCGACGTGGCGCGCCGCGAGCGGCGTGCGCTGGAGGTTCTCGGTGGTCATCGCGTCCTTTGGGAGGCGCCGCCGGCGTGGGCCGCACGCGCCGCCTCGAGGGTGTTGAAGAGCAGCATCGCGATCGTCATCGGACCCACGCCGCCGGGGACGGGAGTGATCAGCGAGGCGCGCTCCTTGGCGGCGGCGAACTCGACGTCGCCGACCAGCTTGCCGGTGGGCAGTCGGTTGATGCCGACGTCGATCACGACGGCACCGTCCCGGATCCACTCGCCGCGCACCATCTCGGGCCGTCCGACCGCGGCCACCACCACGTCCGCGCGCCGCACCACGTCGGCGAGGTCGCGGGTGCGGGAGTGGCAGATCGTCACGGTCGCGTGGCGCTCGAGGAGCAGGAGCGCCACCGGCTTGCCGACGATCTCGCTGCGGCCGACCACGACCGCTTCCTTGCCGGCGAGGTCGACGCCCGCGGAGTCGAGCATGCGCATCACGCCGTGCGGCGTGCACGGCTTGAAGCGCGCGCGGCCCTGGACGAGGAGGCCGACGTTGTCCGGGTGGAAGCCGTCGACGTCCTTGGCCGGCGAGACGCGGTCGAGGACGACGGTGGCGCGGATCTGCTTGGGGAGCGGGAGCTGGACCAGGATGCCGTGGACCGCGGGATCGGCGTTGAGCTGATCGAGCAGCGCGAGCAGCTCGGCCTCGGTGGTGGACTCGGGCAGGTGGCGCTCCTGGGCGGCGATGCCGGCCGCCTCCGACGCCACGCGCTTGCCGCGCACGTACACCTCGCTCGCCGGGTCGTTGCCGACCCGCACCACCGTCAGGCCGGGCCGCGGGCCGCCGCTCTCCACCAGCGCGGCCACGCCGCGCGCGACCTCGGCGCGGACCTCGGCCGCCAGCGCTTTCCCGTCGAGGATCTCACCCATTCACGGCACCCGGACGTGCGAAAGCGCGCCAACATACGGGAGCGTCCCACCCGCGTAAAGCGAGCACCGGCGCTCCGATCGGAGGCCGGCGCCCGGTGGAGCGGGCGCGCTCCAGGGCGTGGTCCCGCCCGGGCGGGACCACGCCCTGGAGCGCGCCAGCGGACGCGCGGGTGGCAGTGCGATCCCGCTCCCGGGCGACGTCGCGGTCGCCCCCGCGAGCAGCCCCCCGAGGGGATTCAGTTGTCCTGGAGCAGCGATCCTGCGACCCAGTCCTCGGCGTTGACCGCCTCGCGCGACTTGCCGCCGCTCACCGTCGAGTTGGTGCCGGTCGAGGTGTTCAGGTAGCCGCCGCTGATGCTCGACTTGCTGCCCACTGCGTCGTTGCTGGTGCCGCCGCTCACCGTCGAGAACGTGCCGGTGGCGTAGTTCGCGAAGCCGCCCGTCACGGACGAATTGTCACCGAAGGCGGTGCCGCCCGAGCCGCCGCTCACCGCGGCCATGTTGCCGACCGCCTGGTTCGAGTCGCCGCCGCTGATCGACGACTCGTCGCCGGTGGTGACGTTGTTGCCGCCGCCGCTCACCGACGACCAGTCGCCGTTGGCCTGGTTCACGGTACCGCCGGTCACCGCCGCGGCTTGGCCCGTGGCGGTGTTGCTCTCGCCGCCGCCCACCGCCGCGTAGAGCCCGCTCGCGGTGTTGTTGGCGCCGCCGGTGACGACCGCGTACGAGATCGAGAACGGGTCGTTGGGAGTCGACGTCGTCGCCTTGTTCTGGTAGCCGCCCGCGACGGTGGTGAAGTTGGTCTGGGCCTTGTTGTCCCAGCCGCCCAGCACCATCGACGAGCCGCCGATCGCCTGTCCGTACTGGCCGCCGGAGATCGTCGCGAACGGTCCGGTGGAGCGGTTGAGCCGTCCGCCCAGGACGTTGGCGTTGGGGCCGGAGATCGCGTTCTGGTAGCCGGTCACGACGCCGCCGTAGCTCGTGTAGCTGTGCTCGTCGCCGACCACCAGGTTGTGCGAGCCCGTCTTCTCGGTCGGGAACCCGCCGGTGGTCTGGACCGCGTCGTAGCCGATGACGACGTTGCCCTTGCCGTTCGCGGTGTCGGTGTCGCCGGTGCCGTTCTGGACCAGCAGGTTGCCGGACGCCACCTGGACGTTGCCGGACTGGATGATCAGGGCGTCGCAGCCCGAGATCACGAAGTTGTTGCCCTGCACCGAGCCGGTGCACGCGGCGTGCGCCGAGGGAGCGGCGAGCATCAGCGAGAGCGTGATCGTGCAGGTCGATTTCATGGCTTCTCCTCGGTCCCGGCGCGGCGGGTGGGTGAACGTGTGGCGTGCCGCCTGAGGGTAAACCGGTGCGGCGGCCGGCGCGAGTCCCGCGCCGCGGCGCGCGTCAGGTGGATGGCTCTCGCGGCGGGGTGAACGCGTAGCCGCTCGGCAGCGGCGCGCCGCGGGCGACTCGCACCGCCGTCGGCACCTCGGCGACCAGCGACACGAGGGTGCCGAGCCCGGCAAGCACCGCGGCGATGCGCCCGGCGAGCCGATCGATCGGCAGCGCCGCGATCAGCACCGCGAGCGCCAGCGCGCTCGCCGCGAAGCCGCCGTAGGACATGCGCAGGAACTGGCGGCGATCGTTCCGCGCGGTGTCGAAGTGGAAGAGCAGCGGCGCCGCGAGGCGCCCGGGGAAGTGCACCGTGCTGCCGCTCGCGAGCGCGCCCGCGAGGTGGCCCCACTCGTGGATGACGAAGCCGGCGAGGGCGGTCGCCGTGCCGGCTGCGATCGACGCCGCGGCCGCGATCCAGCCGCCGTCGGCTTGCACGTGCCGCTCGGCGGTCCAGGCGAGCGCGGTGAGCGCGAGCACCGCGCCGTCACGGACGACCGAGATCGCCGGCGGCGCCCGGCGCGTGCGTGGCTCGACGCCGGGGGCGAGGCGCGCCACGGCGGGGACGGCTCAGCTCGACGCGCCGGCGGGCTTGGTGCTCGCGGGCTTGTCCGCCGAGCTGCTCGCCTTGGTGTCGCTCGCCGACGAGGTCGAGCCGCTCTCGCTCTTGGCCGGCGACGAGTCCTTGTCCTTCGCCTTGTCCTTGGCGCCGCTGCCGCCCTTGCCGTAATCGGTCACGTACCAGCCCGAGCCCTTGAGCACGAACGAGGTGCTCGAGATCAGCCGCTGGACCTTGCGGCCGCCGCACTCGGGGCACGTCTTGATCGGGTTGGCGGTGATCGACTGCTGCTTCTCGAACGTCACGCCGCAGCTCGGGCACTGGTATTCGTAGATGGGCATGGCAACTCCGGGGCCTTCGTGAGCACCCCCGCGAGCGGGGCGCTCGAGCCGTTCACGACGCAAATTGACCAGGTCTCAGCGGGATATAACGATGGTCGATCCCCGGTCAACTGGGGCCCCGGGTGGTCTTCGTCGCTAGCGAGGCGCCGGATTCGGCTGCTCCCAGCCTGCTCTCGGCCTCGCCCGGCGTCAGCCCCAGGACGCGGATCCCCTTGTGCTTCGAGCGGTCGCCGCGCGCGACCTCGACCGCCGAGCGCGGCACCCCGAGGAGCTTGGCGAGGAACCGCACCAGCTCGTCGTTGGCGGCGTCGTCCACCGGTGGAGCGGCGATGCGGACCTCGTAGGCGCCGTCGCGGATGCCGACGAGCTCGGTGCGTGAGGCGCGCGGCTTCACCACCACCGCGATCTCGGTTCCGCCCGGGGCGGCGCGGACGCCCCTCGGCGCGCTCACAGCCGGTGGGCCGCGTCGATCAGCGAGCCGGCGGTGACGGAGCGCACCACCTGGATCACCACGAGCAGCGCCCACGGCGAGAAGTCGATCCCGCCCTGCACCAGAAACGGCATGCGCCGCCGCATCCAGGCGAGCACCGGCTCGACGAGCCCCTCCAGGAAGCGCATCGCCGGGTGCGAGCGGTCGATCGGGAGCCACGAGATCACCACCACCGCGAACACGACGTAGGTGTAGGCCTGCAGAACGAAGCTCGCGAAGAGCCCGATCGTCAGGAAGAAGTTGCCGATGAGGAAGCTCATGGGGGCATTCGTGGCGCTGGATGGATCGGGGTGGAGTCGAGGTCAGCCGTGGCCCGGATCGCGGAGGTTGTTCGGGGGGCTGTTCCAGCCCCCCGCCCGCGCGGAGTGAATCCGCGCGGGTCCCACCCCCGAGGCACTCGCTTCGCTCGTGGCGTCGCGCTGCGACGCGCCGGTTGGCGGGTTCACTCGTGGAGTGGGGCGGAACCGCGATCGAGCGGCTGGCGCGCGGCCTCTCCGTCGGCCGCCGGCGATCGACCGCCGCGCCGGTGACGGAGCACCGACGCTCCGGGCTCTTCGCCTCGAGCTCATCCGCCGAGCTCCTGGCTGCGGCGGGTGGCGGCGCGCACCGCGTCGAACACCGCGCTGCGCACGGCGCCGCGCTCGAGCTCGGCGAGCCCCGCGATCGTGGTGCCACCCGGCGAGGTGACCTGGCCCTTGAGGGCAGCGAACCCGAGCCCGGTGGCGTCCACCATGCGCGCCGCGCCGAGCACGGTCTGGGTGGCGAGCTGATCGGCGAGGTCGCGCGGCAGGCCCTCGCGCACGCCTGCGTCCGAGAGCGCCTCCAGGAACAGGAACACGTACGCGGGTCCCGAGCCCGAGAGCCCGGTGACGGCGTCGAGCAGGCCTTCGTGGGCGACGGTCCGCGCGCGGCCCACCGCGCCGAACACGTGCGCCACGGTCTCGGCGTCGGCGCTCGCGATCTCGCCGCGCGCGCACCACG
>CAYMQR010000327.1:0-6232 GCA_964392195.1 uncultured bacterium
GCTCAGGGAGCCGCGGGGCGGCCGTGCACCATCACGCGCGGGCCCTCGGAGAAGTAGACCTGGACCTTCTCGGGTCCGAGGATCTCCTCCACCACGCCGAGCCCGTAGGTGCGGTGCTCGACCCGATCGCCGACCCGGTAGCGGTCCGAGAGGCTGTACGGACGCACCGGCCGCGACATGACCGCCTGCACGATCGACTTCTCCGGTCCCCACACCGGCGGTCCCGGCTTCTTGGTGCGCTTCGGCGTGGAGCGCGTCTTTCCCGTGGTGTTGACCGAGATCACCGCCTCCTTGGCGGGACCCGGCGTGGCGACGAAGCGCTGCTCCCCGCCGCAGCCGTTGCAGCGGACGATCGCGGCGGCGCTGCCCTCGAGGGTGGTGACGGTGTGCGGCTGCTCGCCGCACTTGCGGCACGACGCCTGGATCACGGTTCCGACCTTCATGGAGCCTCCTCGGCCGAGCGCCGAGGACCACGAGGCCGCGCCCGGGATTCGTGTGTCCGCCAAGTTTCGCGGAAAATCCGCGAAAAACCAAGGTATCGAGCCGCCTGGCCCCGTCGCTTCGCCTCGCGCCGCCGGTGAAGGCCGCCCGCTCCTTCGGCCGGCTCACCGCGACGTCGAGGGCGCAGCACTGCGAACGGCACGGCACACCCCGGACGAGTTCAGCGGTGAAAACGGGCGTCTTTTCCGCAGTCAGGGCTGGCATTGCGCGTGCGCAGGGCCCGATGCCGCGAGGCAAGTGCGGCATGACGAGCACGACACTGCGACGAATCCTGCGACGGCTGCGTTGCGAAGAGCTTCGACAGAGTGGATCCCACCTTCTGGTACGGCACCCGGACGGCTGCCAGGCGGTCATCCCGATTCACCCCGGGGATCTCCGGCCTGGTACGATCCGCAGCATCGAGAAGCAGCTCTCGCCATGTCTCGGCGCACGATGGCTGCAGAAGGAAGTGCGATGGCACGGCACAAGGTGACGTATCGCTACGACGACGAGACCGACGACGGCGGATGGCTCGTCGAGTGTCCCGAGCTCGGTGTGTTCACGGAAGGAAACTCGCTCCGCGAGGCTAGGCGGATGGCGCGCGAAGCCATGGAGCTCGCACTCGAGTCCGCGGACTTCGAGCTCACCGAAGACGTGGTGATGCCGCTCCGCGAGGCGGTCGTGACGGACATCGAGCGCATCGCGCATGGGTGAGCGCTTTCGCGCCCTCTGGCTAGCGGTGGTCGCATGCTCGGTCCTCGGAGCCGAGACCTCGAGCGCATGCAGCTGCGGTGGCTTCGACGACCGGTTCCTGGTGGAAACCGGTGTGCTTCTTCCGGCCAACGCTCGCGGCGTCCCGTGGTGGGGTACGGTCGACCCGAGGCGCGGTGACCCGGAAGGGATGCCGGCCAAAACCCGTTTCTCGGTGGAGCGCGTCGACGGCCAGACGACGTGGCCGATCGACTTCGATGTCATCCGCCTACCCACCGCGGAGGTCCACGGAATCCCCGATCGGTTCGACGAGACGGTGTGGGTGATCGCGCCCGATCACGGTTTCTCGCCTGGTGCGAGATACCGGTTCCGGTCGACGACCCTCCCCTGGTTCATCCCGGGCGAGATGGAGCCCGGACCATCGGACGACTACCGCCGCGAGCTCGTGGTCGAGGTCTCGATCGCGCGGGATCCGCTCGACGTCGTCATGTCCGCGCCGGTGCTCCGCGCCGATCGAGCGCGCATTCTCCGCCTCGACGTGACGACGCTCGCGGGTAGCTGCGGCACGACCGTCGACGCGGCCGCGTCCGACCTGGAGCTAGAGCTTCCCCCCGACACCACCCGATTCGCGGGTTCGCTGCTCTTTTCCACGATCGTGGATGGCCGACCGTGGCGACCTACCAAGAGCCTCTGCGAGCGGCTCGCACCGGGGGAGAGCTGGGTGGGTCATGCGAGAGAGCGAGTGTTCCTGCCCTGTCCGCGGGACCCGGGCGACCGACACGCCGAACCGGCGTTCGGCACAGGGCCGGGCGCGCACACGGTCGAGATGATCGCGTGGCTGCCGGGCACGCCGATCGCGTTCCGAGCCACCAACACCGTCGAGCTCGGCTGTCCCGCCACCTACCCCTGATCGGAGCTGGGGGCCGCTACTCGCGGCTCTTGCCGCGCTGGGGGGTGAGGTCCACCACGGTGCCGCTCGCCACCAGCGGGCTCCCCGTCACGAGCCACGCGACCGCGCGTGCCACGTCCTCGGGGACCAGCATCTCGGTGGCGCCGGGGAGGGTCTCGCGCAGCATCTTGGTGGCGACCGAGCCCGGGCACACCGCGTAGACCCGCACGTCGCGGCGCCGCGCCTCGAGCGCGAGCACCTCGGTGAAGCCCATGAGCCCGTACTTCGACGCAACGTAGGCCGCCATCCCCTCGAACTTCTCGACCCCCGGGCGCCCGCCCACGCTCGCCACGTTGACGATCACGCCCGATCGCGCGGCGAGGGGCTCGAGCGCCGTCTTGGCGAGCAGGAACGGACCGCTCAGGTTGGTCGCGAGGACCTCGTCCCAGTCGGCGCGGGCCATCTTCTCGACCCGCTCGATGCGGTTGGTGCCGGCGTTGTTGACGAGGATGTCGAGCCCACCCCAGTCGGCGACGATCGCGTCGACGGTGGCCTGGATCTCGTCCTCGGAGCGCACGTCCATCGGGTAGGCGGAGGCGGCGCCGCCGAGCTCGCGGATCGCCTCCACGGTGCGC
The DNA here is from genome assembly GCA_964392195.1 of uncultured bacterium. Taxonomy (GTDB): domain Bacteria; phylum JADJOY01; class JADJOY01; order JADJOY01; family JADJOY01; genus JADJOY01. The sequence goes on from CAYMQR010000327.1 coordinate 2,716, forward strand.
TCGAGCTGCTCGAAGGTGCGCGCGCAGCACGCAACCCGGGCGCCCCGTCCCGCGAGCTCCTCGGCGATCGCCCGCCCGATGCCACGCCCGGCGCCGGTGACGAGCGCCACCTGGCCGTCGAGCGAGAGCTTCCAGCTCACCGCCACGCGCGCCGCCTCACGCTCCCGGCGAGCGCGCCGCGCCCACCATCTCGACGAAGCGGCGGCGCTCGTGCGGGTCGCTGTCGAACACTCCGAGCAGGCATTCGCTGACGCTGCGGATCCCGGGCTTGCGGGTGGCGCGGCCCACCACGCACAGCTGCGTCGCCTCGATCCGGCACGCGGCGCCGCGCGCGCCGAGCCGCTCCATCAGGGCGCTCGCCACCGAACGCGCGAGGCGCTCCTGGTTCTGCAGCCGGCAGGCGAAGCCGTCGACCAGCCGCGCGATCGACGACAGCCCGGTGAGCTTGCCGCTCGGCAGGTACGCGACGTGCGCGAGACCGAAGAACGGCAGCAGGTGGTGCGAGCACATCGACACGAACGGGATGTCCCTGAGCAGCACCAGATCGTCGCCCGCGCCCTCGAACTCGACCGACAGGTAGTCGGCCGGGTCGCAGGAATAGCCGCGCAGGAAGTCGTCCTGGAACGCGCGCACCATCGAATCGGCGCAGCGCGCGGGGTCGACCTCGCCCGCCGGCAGCTCGAGGGCCGCGACGAACTCCGCGAGGGCACGGCGAGCGCGTTCGGCATCCATGGCGCGCGCATTCTATCTTTCCGCCTCGCGATGACCACCCGCGGAGTCCGCGTCGCCCTCGAGTCCGTGGCCCGGAGCTACCCGGACGGGCCGGGTGGCGCGCCGCGGCTCGCGGTCGAGCGCTTCGACGCCACCTTCGAGGCCGGCGACTTCGTGGCGCTGGTGGGCCCGTCGGGCTGCGGGAAGTCCACGCTGCTGCGGCTGATCGCGGGCCTCGACGCGCCCACCGCGGGACGGCTCCAGGTGGGCGGCGCCGCCGACCCGCCCGGCGCGCCGGGCTCGATCGGCTATGTGTTCCAGGACGCGACCCTGATGCCGTGGCGCACCGTCGCCGACAACGTCGCGCTGCCGCTCGAGATCGCGGGCGTATCCCGCGCCGAGCGCCGCGCCGCCGCGGAGGCCGCGCTCGAATCGGTGGGCCTGGCCGGCGAGGGCGCCGTCTACCCGCGCCAGCTCTCGGGCGGCATGCGGATGCGCGCCTCGATCGCGCGCGCGCTGGTCGCCCGACCGCGGCTCCTGCTCATGGACGAGCCGTTCGCCGCGGTCGACGAGATCACCCGCCACGGGCTCGACCAGAAGCTGCGCGAGCTCTGGGAGAGCGACCCGATCACGCTGATCTTCGTCACCCACTCGGTGGCGGAGGCCGTATACCTGGCGCGGCGCGTGGTGGTGCTGAGCCCGCGTCCGGCGCGGATCGTCGAGGACGTGGTGCTCGAGCTTCCCGCGCGCCGCGAGCCGGGGCTGCGCTTCGAGGCCGGCTACGCCCACACCGTCGGCCGCGTGCAGCAGGCGCTGTCGCGCGGCGCGGGAGCGAGCCCGTGAGCCGCCGCTCGCTCGCCGCGCTGGTGCCGCCCGCGATCCTGTTCGTCGCGGGCACCGGCGCCGCGGAGCTCTTGCTCCGCGAGCTGCCGCTCGACGCCGCCCACCGCATGCTGCTGCCGCTGCCGAGCGTGGTGCTCGGCGAGTGCTGGCGGACCCGCGCCGAGCTGCTCTCGCGGGCCGGCCTGACCGGCCTGGCGGCGCTCGCGGGCTTCGCGGCGAGCGCGGCTTTCGGCATCGCCGCCGCGGTGGTCCTGGCGGCGCTGCCGTGGGTGCGGCGCGCGTTCTATCCGTACATGGTGTTCTTCCAGACGGTGCCGATCGTGGCGCTCGCGCCGATCCTCGTGGTGCTGCTCGGCGCCGGGCTCAAGCCGGTCGCGGCGTCGGCGTTCATCTGCTCGGTGTTCCCGGTGGTCGCGAACACGCTGAGCGGGCTCCTCTCCACCGAGCCCGCGCTCCTCGACCTGTTCCGGCTCTACGGCGCCGGGCGCGCGTTCACGTTCTGGCGGCTACGGCTGCCGGCCGCGCTGCCGGACATCTTCACCGGGCTCCGGATCGCCGCCGGCCTCGCGGTGATCGGCGCGATCGTCGGCGACTTCGTCGCGGGCGCGACCCACTGGAGCGGCGGCGGGCTCGGGCTCTCGATGGCCGAGGGGCTGAGGCTCTTCCAGACCGCGCGCGTCTACGCGTCGGTGCTGGGCGCGTGCCTGCTCGGGCTCGCGATGTTCGGGCTGGTCAACGCCGCCGCGTGGCTCGTGCTGCGGCGCTGGCACAGCTCCGAGCTTCCCAGGTAGCGTAAGCGCGCGCTCATCCCGCGGAGGATCGATCCATGGTGCGTGACCGACTCACCGGCCGCCGAGGCGTGGCGGTGCTCGCCGCCTGTCTCGTGGCCGCGTCGTCCCTCGTGTCGGTGGCGCACGCCGCCGACGGCGAGCCCGCGAAGCCGCTCACGCTCGGTCTCAACTGGGTGCCCGAGCCCGAGTTCGGCGGCTTCTACGCCGCCGACCTCGACAAGCTCTACGCCAGGAACGGCCTCTCGGTGGTGGTGCGCCCGGGCGGACCGGGCGTGCCGACGGTGCAGGAGGTGGCGCTCGGCCGGCTCGAGTACAGCGTCGCGGAGGCCACCGAGGTGGTGCTCGGGCGAGCGGCGGGCCTCGACATCGTCGGGCTCTTCGCGGTCTACCAGACGACGCCGCGCGCGATCATGGCGCGCAAGGAGATCGGCGCCGGCAGCCTGGCCGAGCTGTTCGCGAAGCCGGTGAGCCTCGCGGTCGAGCCCGGCAGCGTGTTCACCAAGTACCTCGAGCACCACTACGGCGCGAGCAAGGTCTCGATCGTGCCGATGGCCGGCGCGATGGAGCGGTTCCTCACCGAGAAGAGCTTCGCGATGCAGGCGTTCGCCACCTCCGAGCCGATCCTCGCCCGCCACCGCGGCGGCGACCCGCAGGTGCTCTTGCTCTCCGAGATCGGCTTCGACCCGTACATGACCGTGGTCATCACCAACGGCCAGCGCTGGCGCACCGCCCAGAAGGAGGTGCGCTCGTTCGTGACCGCGGTGCGCGACGGCTGGAAGAGCTACCTCGCCGACCCGAAGCCCGCGAACGAGCGCATGCACCAGCTCAACAGCGCGATGGATCTGGCCACCTTCGCCGAGTCGGCGAAGACCCAGGAGCCGCTGGTGCTGGGCAAGGACGGCCTGCCCGGCCTCGGCCGCATGAGCCTCGAGCGCTGGAAGACCGTCGTCGACCAGCTCACCACGCTCGGCCTCGTCGAGGGCACGAAGGCCCCCAAACCCGAGGACTGCTTCGTCGACGCCCTGCCCGCGAGCTGAGGCGAGCGCGCGGTAACGCGGCCGACGGGCCGGCGGCAGCGCCGCCGCGGCGAGCCCCGCGAGCCGGCTCGGGGGTGGGGCCCCGGCCGGATTCACTCCGGACGGGGCGGGGGGCTGGAACAGCCCCCCGAGAGA
>CAYMQR010000328.1:0-6208 GCA_964392195.1 uncultured bacterium
GTGCCGGCGTTGCAGTCGTCGTCGACGCCGTTGCCCGGGACCTCGACCGCGCCCGGGCTGACCGCGGCGCTGGCGTCGTCGCAGTCGACGGCCCCGCACGCGCCGCCCTCGACGGAGTAGCCGTCGCGGTCGGCGTCGGTGCAAGGCGTGCCGTTCGCCTCGTAGGCGCCCCGATCGCAGATGCCGCTGCGAGCGTAGTGGCGCTGGTCGTAGGGCGAGCACGAGCCCACCACACCGCTGTTGATCGCGACGCTGCCGGCGCCGAGGGCGTACGTCCAGGTGGCGCCGCCGTTGTTCGCGAGGGTCTGCAACGCGAGCGCGCCCGCGCTCACGAAGCTCAGGTCGCCGCTCGCGACGAGCGCGCAGCTGTTGGACGGGCTCTCGAGGTTGCCGCCCAGCGAGGTGATGGGCGCCGTCACCTCGCAGGCCTCGTCGCTGCTCGCGCCGCCGGACACCGAGGCGACGTTCGCGGCGAACACCGAGTTCGCGATCGACACCGCGCCGTCGGAGTGCAGCGCTCCCCCTTGCGGCGCGCCCGGGGTCCCGGTGCCCGCGGCGCCCGCGACCACCTGATTCTCCGCGAGGGTGACGCTCTCGAGCACCACCGTGCCGTCGGAGTCGATCGCTCCGCCCGACGCCGCGCCGCCGACGTAGCTGCCGATCGTGGGCGCGGGGCTGGCCGACGCGACGTTGCGGGCGAAGGTGGCGTTCTCGACGTGGAGGGTCGCCCCGGCCGCCACGAAGGCGCCGGCGCCGCCGGCGGGGCTGCCGTTGCTGACGAGGTTCGAGGTGCTCGCCTGCGAGTTGTTCTCGGCGACCAGGCTCTGCTCGAGGGTGGCCACGCCGCCACCCACGTGGAGGGCGCCACCGAACGCCGAGCCGGTGACGAGCCCGGTGCCGGCGCTGGCGTGGTTGCGCGCGAACAGCGTGTCGACGATCGACGCCGTCGCGCCCACCGTGGAGAGCCCGCCGCCCGACGCGGACCCCGCCCCGGCGAAGTAGGTGCCGTTGCCGCCGGTCGCCGAGTTGTCCTGGATCGTCGAGTTCCGGATCGAGATCACGCCCTGGTTGAGGATGCCGCCCGACGAGGCCCCACCGCCCGCCGAGCCCTGCATGCACGAGCACGACATCGAGCAGCAGGTCAGCCCGCCGTTGCCGCCGGTGGCGACGTTGAAGCTCACCTCGACGGTGTCGAGGACCAGCGAGCCGGTGCTCGAGTTCAGGATGCCCGCCGCCGAGCCGCTGCCGCCGTTGGACGAGGCGGTGCTGCTGTTGCCGCCGGTGGCGCGGTTGTCGGTGACGCGCACCCGCGTGAGCGTGAGGTCGCCGTCGTTCCACACGCCGGCGCCGGCCACCGCCTCGGCGTTGCCGCCGGTCAGCCGTGCGCCGGCGAGCGTGAGGTCGCTCACCCGCACTTTCACGCCCTGGGCGACCTGGAGCAATCGATCGCCCAGGGCCGAGCCGTCGATGGTGGTCGAGGCCGCCGACGCGCCGCTGATCACCAGCGCCGCGCGTACGTCGAGGTCGCCGGTGGCGGCGGCGTCCTCGTTCTTGCCGGTGATCGTGAGCGCGTAGGTGCCCGCCGCGAGCACGATCGTGTCCTGGCCCGCCGAGCCCGCCGCGCACGCGTCGACCGCGGCGTCGGTGTTCGCGGCGAGGATCGCCTCGCGCAGTGTGCAGTTGCCGTTGGCGCCGAGGTTCGCGTCGTCGGCGGTGACGCTCACGTTGTACGTGGTCGCGGAGGCCGCGCGCGCCGCCAGCGCGAGCGAGACGGTCAAGACGCGCGCCGCGAGCCGACTGGCTGCGCGAATGCCCAGGTTCGAATCCGCAACCCTCATCGTTCTCCCCCACTCGGCGCACGACGCACCATCGGTCGACTTTACCGGTCGCACCAGTCGAGCGCCAGGTCCTGGGGCTCCACGAGGCGGGTGGAGGGGTGCGCGATCCGATCGCTCGGAGGCCGTGAAGAAATCGAGACTGCCGGCGGTCTGGCACGGATCTTTCGCTCTTATAGGGTATGAGCACTGATCCGCTGTTCCCTTCGGACTCATCACCGCGAAACTCCCACACCGCCCCGGCTGCGAACCGCGGAGCCCCGCGCGTGCTGGCCGCCAATCGTCGGCAGGTCGAGCTTCGTCCCTGTGACCTCGAGGGTCTGCTTCCGGCGGATCATCCAGCTCGCGCCATTTGGGCGGTGGTCGAGCGGCTGGACTTGAGCCGGTTCTACGAGGCGATCGAGGCGCGTGCCGGTCAGGCAGGCCGTCCGGCGATCGATCCGAAGATCCTCGTCACGCTGTGGCTCTACGCGACGAGTGAGGGCGAGGGAAGTGCGCGAGAAATCGCGCGCCGTTGCGAGGCTCATGATGCGTATCGCTGGATCTGCGGCGGCGTGTCGGTGAACCACCACACTCTCAGCGATTTTCGTGTCGGTCCCCTTCAGGCGCTCGACGGGCTCATGACCCAGCTCTTGGCCGTGCTCATGCTCCAAGGGCTGGTGCAGATCCGGCGTGTCGCTCAAGACGGCATGCGTGTGCGGGCAAGCGCGGGCGCAGCGTCATTCGGTCGCGAGCCAACGCTGAAGAAGTGCCTCGCGGAGGCGCACGAGCAAGTGGAGAGAACGAAGCGGCGAATCGACGTCCGGCGCAGGAAGGCGCGCGTAGTCGCGCAGCACAGGAACGAGCGGCCAGGGAACGCGAAGAACGCATCACGCGGGCGTTGGAGGAGCTGCCCAAGGTCGAGGCCGTGCGCGCTTTGCGGAACGCCAAGGGCGAGGCGCGGGTGATGAAGATGGCGGATGGCCGCTTCCGGCCCGCCTACAACGTCCAACTCGCAACCGACACCGCGAGTCGGGTGATCGTGGGTGTGCAGGTGACGAACGTGGGTAGCGATCGAAGCCAGATGCTGCCGATGATCGATGAGATCGAGCGTCGTGCAGGCGCCAAGCCCGAGCAGCACTTGGTCGATGGTGGCTTCGTGAGGAAAGAGGCTATCGACAGCGCTGCGGCGGAGGGCGTCACGGTGTTGGCGCCGGTGCCGAAAGCCCGCGCGGAGGGTACGGACCCTCATGAGCGCAAAGCCGGGGAGAGTGACGCAATCGCCGCATGGCGACAGCGGATGGAGACCCTGGAAGCGAAAGAGACCTACAAGCTGCGCGCGGCCACCGCCGAAACGGTGAATGCGGACCTACGCTGCTGGCGCGGGCTGGATCGATTCTCGGTACGCGGCAAAGCCAAGACGCTCTCCGCGGTCCTGTGGTGCGCCCTCGCCTACAACGTGTTGCGAGCGATCGCAGTCGTGAACTCAGGGTGAGGGCCTCGGCCGGGCGACCCCAGCCGAGTACCCGAAACCCAGAAGCGTCGAATCAACCCGATCAGCACTCGCTACCGGCACCCCGATCGGAACCCGGTCAGCGCCATCGCTCGCACACCGTGGGCGACGGCCGAACGCACATCACCGGCCATCGAGAGGCGATTCCTTCACAGCCTCTCAGTTCTCGCCCCGTCCGCAGCGACAGAAGGCGCCTAGACGGGTATTCTCAAGATGCGAAGCCGCATAAGTGGGGTGCGAGGTGATCGATCGAATCGTCACGGGCGAGAGGGGGCCTGCTCGCGTGCTCGAGAGCCGTGCCGCGCAGTTTCACATCAAGACGGTGATTCCCGGCGGGCCCTCGCACGAGCCCACCCCATGAGAATCAGCCTTATCTACCCGCCGGTAGGCCAGGTCGAGGACAACTCGGCCCTGAAGGCTCAGGAGCGCCATCTCGGGATCTTCCCGCCATTGTCGCTCTGCTACGTGGCCTCCGTGATCCTGGAAGCGGGCCACGAGGTTGACCTCGTCGACGCGAACGCGCTGCGTCTGGACGTCGCCGACGTGGTGGAGCGCGTCCGTCGTTACGAGCCCGACCTGCTCGCATTCACGGTCTTCACCCACTCGTTCCACGTCAACTTGTCGTGGATCCGGGACCTTAAGGCCAAGCTCGATCTCCCCGTGCTCGTTGGCGGACAGCACGTCGGGCTGTACCCGCGAGAGACGCTCAGCCATCCGACGATCGACTACGGACTGATCGGCGAGGCCGAGAGCCACCTCCCGGCGCTGCTCGCCGCGCTCGAAACCGGCGAGCAGCTCGCGAAGGTTCCCAACCTGTGCTTCCGGCGCGATGGTGCGGTCGTCATCAACCCATCGGGCCCCCGCGACCGGAACGTCGACGAGATTCCCCTACCCGCTCGTCACCTGTTGCCCAACGACCGGTACGCATCCTTCCTGACCCGGCGCCGCAACTTCACGGCAATGGTGACCTCGCGAGGGTGCCCGTTTCGATGTTCGTTCTGTGCGCAGCGGGCGCCCACGCGGTTGCGGAGCCCCGAGCGCGTCATCGACGAGATCGAGCATTGCTACCACGAGCTCGGCATTCGCGAGATCGACATCTTCGACACGACGTTCACCGTGAAGAAGAGTCGCGCACAGGAGATCTGCGAACGGCTCACCGACAAACGTCTCGACCTCGAATGGATGGCACGTACCCGCTGCGATCTCGTCGACCGCAAGCTGCTCGAGGCGATGGCGGCCTCCGGCTGCCGGCTCATCATGTACGGGATCGAATCGGCCGAGGAGGAGATCTTGAGGGCGCTCAGCAAGGAGACGTCGATGGCTCGTGTGCGCGACGCAGTCCGCTGGACCCAGGAAGCAGGAATCCAGACCCTCGGCTTCTTCATGATCGGATCGCCCGGCGAGACCCACGAAACCGCTCGCCGCACGATCCGCTTCGCCCGCGAGCTACGCCTCGACCACATCCAGTGCACCAAGGTGACGCCCTTCCCCGGCACGGAGCTCTACGACCACTATCTCGCCCGAACCGGTGACGACCGCTGGCGTCGCCACGTGCTCGATTCGTCGGAGCGAGGCGAGTTCGAGCTCATCGGCACCGCGCTGACGGCGGCCGAGGCACAACGCTACGTCAGGCGGATGTACTTGCAGTTCTACTTCCGGCCCTGGCACATCCTCCGGCTGTTCGTGCGTGCGGGCTCGATCCAGCTCGTGCTGCGCTTCGCGGTCGCCGCGATGGACATGCTGCTGTCGCGCGAGCACGTCGCGAAGAAGGCACCGCGGACGTCCCGGGCGGTCGCCTTGCCGCTCGCCCGTACGGCGGACGAGCCGTCGACTCTCGACAGGCCGGCGACTGGAGCGCCGACGCACGCGCTGGTGACTGCCGTAGGGTGATACACCAGTGCTGCCGACATAGCGAATTTAGGCTGCCTCCCCGAGGTGGAATCCGTGCCCATGAGCGAAACGGGAGCGATCTGGTTCTGCTCGGGCGAGGACCTCGACACCCACCCCTACGTCACACGGTGGGTCGACGAGCTCGTGGACGAGATCACCGTGTTCCGCGCGCGCGGAACCCTGGTCGCTCGGTCCTCCGTGTGCCCGCACTTCGCCGGCCCGCTCGCACCGGACGAGAGGCACGACCGGTTGCGCTGCGCGTGGCACGGATGGGAGTTCGACCTCACGACGGGCGCGTGCCTCACCCACTCGCTCGCCGGCTGCGTCCGCCCGTATCGCGCCGTCGAGCGCGACGGACGAATCGAGATCGAGATCGAGATCGGCGATGAAGATCGTTGAGCGCCAGCACGTCCGCGAGGTCGACGCCAGCCCCGCCGTGGTGTGGTGGAACTACTGGGACATCGAGCACGTACCGGTGGTTCACGGTGGGTTCTTCACCGACATCCAGGTGCTGCGCGAGGACGAGCGAATGGCGATCTGCCTCGCGACGTTCCGGCTGCCGATCTTCTCGTTCGTGCGGTCGTCGAGCATCGACATCCGCATCCAGGAGTCGCCCGAGCGGATGGTGGACTACAACCTCGGTCTGTTCGGGGTTCCGTCGGTGACGACCATCACGGTCGAGGAGATCGCGCCAGACCGCTGCCGGCTCACCATGAACTACCGATTCATGCTGAGCGGCTGGCGAGTCGGCCTGGCGCCGTTCCTGCCGCGCATGATCGCGACGTGGAACGAGACCGTCTGGATCGAGGATTTGCCGCTTAAGCTCAGGCGCCAGCAGATGCTGCGACGCGGCTTCGTCGACTTTCGCGGGCTCCCGCCGCGCGTGGCGGACCGCGTCTTCGAGGGCGAGATCCCGTTCCGCCTGCCCGTTCCCCGTCCCGTCGACTCGCCAGTCGGGGCCTTGAAGCGACGGCTCGGCTGAGCCTGAAAA
>CAYMQR010000329.1:0-6177 GCA_964392195.1 uncultured bacterium
CCCGGCCACCAGCACGCGCGGACGCTCGACGCGCGCGACGGCGCGGCACGCGAGCGTGCCGAGGGCCTCTTCGGAGCGCTGCTGGGCGCTCGTCATCAGCACCTTGCCGGCGCGCAGGATGTGGAAGTCGCGCGCGCCGCGCTGGCGAAGCTCGACCACTCCGTCGGTGGTCTCGACGCGCTCGATCGTGAGCCACGGCAACGCCATGAGAGTCGAGCCTCGCGCGCGCGGAATCCGGGTAGCGACCGGCAGCATCGCGGATCGTCAGCCGCCGCCAGGTTGCGTGTCCAAGCACATTGCCCTATCACTGGCACGTTACCCCAGCGAGGGCCGTCCGGCGGCCGCCCGCGCCGAGGAGGAGTCCGTGCGAACCGTGCTTGGGATTTCCCCTGAGTCATCGCGCTCGATTCCTGCCCTGGATCCGCCGGGCTGGACCGCGCGCCTGGGCTGCCCCGCCCTGTGGCTCCTCGTCGCGCTGCTCGTGGGGGAGGCCGCCCGCGCCGCCGACGATCCCGTGATGGAGATGATGTTCCCGGCCTCCGGGGCCGCCGTCGTGGACTCGGCCTCGCGGCGCGAACAGTCGGCGGCCGAGGCGCCGGCCATCGTCACCGTGCTGACCAAGCAGGACATCCGCGAGCTGGGCCTGCGCACCCTCTACGACGCGCTGCGCCTCGTGCCCGGGTTCGCGGACGTGCAGGACATCGACGACTTCGTCGTCGGCTCGCGCGGCATCGTCAGCGACAACAACTACAACTTCGTGGTGCTCATCAACGGCCACAACGTCACGGGCACGTTCAACCTCGGGATCAACCCGAACCACCTGTTCCCGATGACGCTGGAGAACGTCACCCGGATCGAGGTCCTGCGCGGGCCTGGCTCGGTGCTGTGGGGGGCGGGCGCGCTCCTCGGCGTGATCAACATCGTCACCGAGGACGGCACCACCTTCGACGGCGCGCAGGTCGGCGGCGGCTACGGGAACCGCGAGACGGTGCGTGCCCATGCCAAGGCCGGGGTCGTGCTCGGCGAGGGCGAGAGCGTCTACGCGTCCGGGAAGTTCTACCAGTCCAACGGCACCGAGGCGGGGATGCGCCACTTCGTCAGCCGGGGGGCGCAGAGCGGCGCCGACAGCGACGGCGACGGAGTCGTCGACATTCCCTACCGTCCGCGTTCGGACCGGTACGAAGCGGGCCCGAGCTACGAGGTCTTCGGCGAATACCAGTCGAGCGGCTTCGACCTCACGCTGCGCGCGCTCGACAGCGACGGGGCCGACAAGCCCAACTTCGCCGGCGACACCACCCGCATGCTCAGCAACTACGTCCAGCTCGGATACACGTTCGATCCCACCGACACGGTGCGGGTCCGCGCCGCGGCCTCCGGCGACGTCTGGAAGCAGCGGGTGCTCTTCCGTGACGTGGGGGCGACGACCGACTTCGAGGAGCGGTGGGTCGGCGGCACGCTGCTCGCGGACGCCCACCCCCACCAGGACCATCGGCTCACCGTCGGCGTCGACGCCAAGCAGACCTGGTACGAGGACTACTCGAACCAGCCGACCCGCACGGGACGGCGGGTCGAGGAGAGCGCGCCCAGCGAGGTGTCACCGTTCGCCCAGTACGAGTGGGCCACCACCGACTGGCTGACCCTCACCGGCGCGCTCCGGTACTCCCACTTCGACATCTTCGACGACCAGCTCGAGCCGAAGGCCGCGGTGCGCATCCACCCCGGGGACGCGTTCAACCTGAAGTACATCTACCAGACGGGGTTCCTGAGGCCGTCCGGCTTCCAGTACGGCGCGCTGGTGCTGGCGCGCCCGGGGCAGACCGCCGAGGACGTCGCCGCGCTCGAGCGCGCCCAGCGAGGGGTCGACAACGAGGAGATGCGCTCCCACGAGCTGCAGCTCGCCTACGAACCCTCGCGCCGGTTCGGCACCAGCATCACCGGCTTCTGGAGCCAGCTCGACGACCTCATCATCTTCAACTCCAACAACGCCAGCCCCACGTTCCGGACCTTCGTGAACTACGGCAGCGTCGAGTCGTTCGGCCTGGAGTGGGAAGGCCACGCGGCGTTCGGCAACTTCCGCCAGGAGGCGAACGTGTCGCTGGCGCGCGCGTTTCTCGAGGACTCCCGCTTCGGCCCGCTGACCACGGCCGATCGGGACGGACAGCTCCTCAACTACCCGCAGGTCCGCGCCAACCTCATCTCGCGGTTCCGGATCACCGGTGACGTGTCGTTGGCGACGATCGTGCGGATCTCCGCGCTCGCCGAGTACTTCCCCTCCACGCTCGACCGGCGCGCGCGGGACGCCCACACGGCGCCCGCCGCGGCGCTCCTGGACCTGAACCTGGCGTGGGCCAACTTCGTGGTTCCGCACCTGGACCTCGGGCTCACCGTCTTCAACGCCCTCGACACCGCGGTCCGCCAGCCGCTCGCCGCCAACGAAGGAAGCGCGACCCCCGAGCGGTTCACCGTCTACGGGTCCCTCGCCTACCGGTTCCAGTAGAGCCGTCGACGGCGCTCGATGCCGCCGCGCGGGGCGCAGGTCACCTGCCGAGCACCTCGCCGAGGTCGATCGAGGGCGGCTTGCCCTCGAGCTTCTCGATCAGCAGCGGGCGCACCATGTCCATCTTCATCTTGAGCGGCTCGAGCACCGCGGCGCCGAGGTCGTCGACCACGCTGATGACGTGGCTCAGGTCGAAGAGGTCGATCTGCTCGGACCACTTGTAGTTGCCCGCGTAGCGGAACCAGCTCGAGCCCATGCACTCGTAGAACGTGCCGTCGGGGCGCTGGCCGGGGCCGCGGTTGGTCCAGCGCGCCATGACCTCACCCTTGACGTGGTCGATGACGGTGGTCTGGTACGGGAAGCTCCAGTTGTCGAAGCCCATCATGTCGACGCCCAGCGCCGTCTCCTTGATGCGCTCGATGCCGCGCGCCACCAGCCGGTGGAGCGGGCCGATGTCGTACGTGTAGACGGCGTCGTCCGTGTAGAAGGGCGCGAGCAGCGCCCAGTTGGCGGTGGCGCGCGCCTCGGCGTTGGTGGCGAGCCAGCGCTCGACCATCTCTTCCATCTCACGGCGGGGAAACTCGGGCATGGGGCTCTCCTCGTTGGGTGGCGAAGGTGCGGTGGAAGTGGCGGTGGATGCGTTCGACCAGGGCGCCGGCCGAGAGCGTCATGCCGTTCTCGATCCAATCGGCGAGGTGGACCTGGTGCATGGCGATCATGGTCCTCGCGAGGAGCGCGGGGTCCTCGTCGATCACCTGCCCGGCCTCGATGGCCTGGCGGAAGATCGCGGTGGCGAGCTCGAACCCCTGGCGCCACGCCGCGTATTGCTCGGTCTGCTCGCTCGCGTCGCGGGACGGGCCGAGCGCCCACGCGATCCCGTGGCGCAGGTTCATGCGCAGGTAGTCGGGGTGGGCGACGAAGAACTCGACGTAAACGCGGATCCCCTCGAGCAGCACGTCGAGGGGGCTCGCCTGGCGAGCCGTCGCCTCCTGGGCGCGGGCGAGCAGCTCGGCGCCGCGTTCCTCCTGGAGCGCGGCGTGGAGCTCCCGCTTCCCCGGGAAGACACCGTAGAGCGAGCCCACCGAGAGGCCGGCCTCGGCGGCGATGTCCTGGATCTTGGTGGCTTCGTAGCCGCTGCGCGCGAAGCAGCGCTCGGCCGCGTCGAGGACCAAGCGCCGGTAGATGTCGGTGCGCGCCTGGCGGGCGGCGGCGAGAGCGCGCGGTCGAGCCATGATGCGAACGAGCATTCCATAAATCGATTGACCGTTCAAGAAAACGACGGCATATTCTTTTCATGTCCACCGCCTCGTCGGTCGTCACCTCCGCGCCGCTCGGTCCGCCGCAGCCCGTCCCCCGTCTCAAGGGCGGGTTCCCGCTCCTCGGGCGCACCCTCGACCTCGGCAAGGACCCGCTCAAGCTGCTGATGACGGCGATCGAGCGCCACGGCGAGGTCGCGGCGCTGCCGATGGCGCTCGGCAAGGAGCTGGTGCTGCTCTCCGGACCCGAGGCGCAGCAGTTCTTCTTCTACGACGCCGACGAGCAGCTCTCGCAGAAGGAGGCCTACAAGTTCTCGGTGCCGGTGTTCGGCGAGGGCGTCGCCTACGACACCACTCCCGAGCGGATGATGGAGCAGATCGGCTTCGCGCTGCCGGCGCTGCAGGACCGCACGATGCGCACCTACGCGCCGAAGATGACGCAGGAGATCGACGCGTTCGTGGAGCGCTGGGGCGACTCCGGCGAGGTGGACCTCTTGTTCGCGATGAAGGAGCTCTCGATCTACATCGCGAGCCGCTGCCTGCTCGGGCAGGAGATCCGCGAGCGCCTCGACAGCGAGTTCTCGGACCTCTTCGTGGACCTCGAGAAGGGCTTCAACCCGCTCGCGTTCTTCTGGCCCAACGCGCCGCTGCCCGGTTTCAGGAAGCGCGACCGGGCGCGGGCGCGGCTCTCGGAGCTGATCGGCGCGATCGTCGACGAGCGGCTCGCCAAGGGCGAGCGCCACGACGACATGCTCCAGTGCTTCATCGACGCGCGCTACTCGGACGGCACCAAGCTCAGCACCCACGAGATCGCCGGGCTCCTGATCGTGCTGCTCTTCGCGGGGCACCACACCAGCTCCACCACCGCGGCGTGGGTCGGCATCGAGCTGCACCGCAACCCCGAGGCGCTCGCCGACGTGGTGCGGGAGGTGCGCGCCAGCGTCGCGACCGGCAAGCCGCTGGATTACTACGCGGTGCGCGCGATGGACCACATCGACTGGAGCGTGAAGGAGACGCTCCGCATGCACCCGCCGCTCATCCTGCTGATGCGCGCGGTGCTGAGCGAGGTCCGCTACAAGGACTGGGTCTTCCCCGAGGGCTCGATGCTGCTCGCGAGCCCGCTCGCCGCCGGACGCTTGCCGAGCGTCTTCCCCGAGCCCGAGCGGTTCCGGCCCGAGCGCTTCGCGCCGCCCGAGCCGGCGGACAAGCTGCCCTTCGCGTGGATCCCGTTCGGCGGCGGGCGTCACAAGTGCCGCGGCATCTCGTTCGCGCTCAACCAGATCAAGACCATCTGGGCGCGGCTGCTCCACCACTTCGAGTTCGAGCTGGTGGAGAGCGATTACCCGCCCGACTACGCCGCGATGGTGGTCGGGCCGAAGCACCCGGCGCGGGTCCGCTACCGCCGGATTCACTGAGGTCCGTTCCGTTCGTGGAGGGCACGGAGCCTCCGGCTCCTGATCCTTCGCCGCCGCTTCCGTGGGGAGCTCCCGTGCGAATCGTCGTGAACCCGGTCCTCTGCCAGTCCCACGGTGTCTGCACCGAGGAGGCGCCCGAGGTGTTCGAGGTGGAGGGGGCCAAGACCGTGCAGGTGAAGCAGCCGGTGCCGCCCCCGGATCGGCTCGACGCGGTGAGGAACGCGGTCAAGTACTGCCCGACGGGAGCGCTCTCGCTGGTCGAGGAGTAACAGCGGTCCGATCGACGTGGAGGGCCGCGCTCCGTCGCGGCCGGGACGAGCACCGGGCCGACGACCTTGCGCCCCACGCTCGGACCGCCTGGACGGCTTGACCCACTCGGTTCACGGCCTTAGCGTGATCGAGCCATGGCGCCGGAGCCCGCACGGTCCACCTACACGGCCGCCGAGTACCTCGCGTTGGAGCGAGCCTCGGAGACCCGCAGCGAGCTCGTGAACGGCCAGATCCTGGCCATGACCGGCGCCAGCCGTGCTCACAACCTGATCGCTGCGAACATCTGTCGCGAGATCGGGAATCACCTCAAAGGCCGGCCATGCGAGGCCTACCAGTCGGACATGCGCGTCAAGGTCTCGCCGACCGGCCTGTACACGTATCCGGATGTGGTCGTGGTGTGCGGGCAGCCGCAGCTCGAAGACGAGCACGGCGACACCTTGCTCAACCCCACGTTACTCGTCGAGGTCCTTTCACCCAGCAGCGAGGCCTACGATCGTGGCGAGAAGTTCGCCCACTACCGCCGCCTCGAGTCGCTCCGCGAGTACCTGATCGTCGCCCAGGACCGGCCGCGCATCGAGCGCTACGCGCGCGACGGCGAGCGCTGGGTGCTCACCGAGGCGAGCGGCCTCGACGCCGCGCTCGATCTCACCTCGATCGGCTGCCGCCTCGCCCTCGCCGACGTCCACGACAAGGTGCCGTTCACCCCTGCCGACGCCTCTACGGCGACGGCCGCACGATG
>CAYMQR010000330.1:0-6175 GCA_964392195.1 uncultured bacterium
CGATCGACCTCGAGCTCGACCTCGGCAAGGACGACGTCGCGAGCGGCGAAGCCGCCCCGTCGAGCGCCACCCCGGGCGCGGGCGCGCCCCGCGCGAACGGCGGTGGCGGCTCCTCGTCCGGCTCGGGATCGGGCTCGGGCTCCGGCCCGCGCCGCACCGCGCAGGACATGGCGAAGAACCAGAAGGAGATCTCGATCTCCGAGTTCTTCACCAAGAACCGCCACCTGCTCGGCTTCGACAACCCCAAGAAGGCGCTGCTCACGGCGGTCCGCGAGGGCGTCGACAACTCCCTCGACGCCTGCGAGGAGGCCGGCATCCTCCCCGAGATCGTGGTGGAGATCCATCCCACCGAGAAGGAAGACCGCTTCCGGGTGGTGATGGAGGACAACGGGCCGGGCATCGTCGAGCAGCAGATCCCCAACATCTTCGCGCGCCTGCTCTACGGCTCGAAGTTCCACCGCCTGAGCATGAGCCGCGGCCAGCAGGGCATCGGCATCAGCGCCGCCGGGCTCTACGGCACGCTCACCACCGGCAAGCCGCTCACGGTGATCTCGCGCACCGGCCCGCGCAAGCACGCGGTGCGCATGGACCTCAAGATCGACAGCCGCAAGAACACCCCCGAGATCCTCTTCAAGGACGCGTGCGACTGGCACCGCGGCCACGGCACGCGGGTCGAGATCGAGCTCGAGGCGCGCTACCAGAAGGGGCGCCAGTCGGTCGACGACTACCTGCGCCAGACCGCGATCGCCAACCCGCACGTCGCCCTGACCTATCGGACGCCAGAGGGCGAGACGATCGAGTTCGAGCGCGCCACCAAGGAGCTGCCGCCGCCGCCGCGCGAGATCAAGCCGCACCCGCACGGCATCGAGCTCGGCGCGCTCATCGACATGCTCAAGATCACCAAGGCTCGCAACGTGAAGAGCTTCCTCGGCGAGGACTTCTCGCGGGTGAGCCCTGCGGTCGCCGAGGAGATCCTCAAGACCGCCAAGCTCGCCCTCGGCACCAAGCCCGCCGCCGTCACGCGCGAGCAGGCCGACTCGCTCTTCCACGCCATCGGCGCCACCAAGATCCGCATCCCGCCCACCGATTGCGTGGTGCCGATCGGCGAGGAGCTGCTCAAGGCGGGGCTCATGAAGGAGCTCCAGAAGGACGCCGAGGACGATATCTTCTGCGAGGCCACCTCTCGCAAGCCCACCGTCTATCGCGGCAACCCGTTCGTGGTGGAGGTGGCGCTCGCCTACGGCGGCGGCATGCCCGCCGACGAGACCATCCGGCTGCTCCGGTTCGCGAACCGGGTGCCGCTGCTCTACCAGCAGTCGGCGTGCGCGGTGACCAAGTCGGTGATCAACACCGACTGGCGGAACTACGGGCTCCAGCAGCCCAAGGGCGCGCTGCCGGTCGGGCCGCTGGTGGTGATGGTCCACATCGCCAGCGTGTGGGTGCCCTACACCTCGGAGTCGAAGGAGGCGATCGCCCACTACCCCGAGATCATCAGGGAGTTCCGCCTCGCGCTGCAGGAGACCGGCCGCAAGCTCGGCGCGCACATCAAGCGCCGCCGCCGCGAGGCCGACGCCGCCAAGAAGTTCGCCTACATCGAGAAGTACATCCCGCACATCGGCGACGCGCTGAAGGACATCCTCGGTCTCACCGACGAGGACCGGAAGAAGACCGTCGAGGTGCTGAGCGACACGCTCGCCCGGAGCCGCCAACTGTGAGCAAGAAGACCACCGAATCCCGTCACTCGGTGCTCTCGGGGAAGAAGGATCCCGAGACCCTGGCCGCCATCCGCGGCGTGGCCGCGGACATCCACAAGGTCGCGATCAAGGGCGGCAAGCCGCACGTCGCCTTCCCCACCCGCAACCTCTCGAACGTCCGCTACAACCCGAAGAACGGCTACTTCGAGCTCGGCAAGGGCCGCAAGAGCCGGCAGCTCACCGTCGGCACGGCCAAGACCTTCGCGCAGACGCTCAAGATGATGGCGCTCTCCAAGGAGCTCATCGAGGGCGACGACTTCGCCACCAAGCGAGACGCGTACTACCAGTCGAAGAACTGGGGCGAGGCGCGCTTCGACGAGCAGGTCGAGTCCGACACCATCATGGACGACATCGAGGCGCTGGTGAGCCTCGACGGCGTGAGCCGCGAGCAGCTCCGCTTCTACCCCGAGGAGCACGGCGGCGCGGTCGCGGGCGAGCTGGTGATCGTCGACCGCGATCCGCTCAGCGGCGACACCATCGAGATCGACTGCACGCGGCAGGGCACCGGCTCGTACACCATCCCGCACTCGGTCGAGCACCTGGGCTTCAAGACCAACGCGAAGTTCATCCTCGCGATCGAGACCAGCGGCATGTTCCAGCGGCTCCACATCCACACCTTCTGGAAGTCCGCGAGCTGCATCCTGGTGGCGATGGGCGGCGTCCCCACGCGCGCCTGCAGGCGCTTCATCCGCCGTCTCGCCGACGAGAAGAAGATCCCGGTCTACGCGTTCGTCGACTGCGACCCGTACGGGATCTCGAACATCTACCGCAGCCTCAAGGTGGGCTCCGGCAACGCCGCCCACCTGAGCCAGTTCTTCTGCGTGCCGCAGGCCCACTTCCTGGGCGTCACGCCGCAGGACATCGTCGACTACAAGCTGCCCACGCATCCGCTCCAGGACGTCGACATCAAGCGCGCCAAGGATGCGATCAAGAACGACCCGTTCTTCCAGAGCCACAAGCCGTGGCGCGACGCCATCGAGCTGCTGCTCAAGCTCGGGGTGCGCGCCGAGCAGCAGGCCCTCGCCAAGTGGGGCCTCAACTACGTGATCGACGAGTACCTGCCGAAGAAGCTCGCCGCGACCCAGCGCTTCCTGCCTTGACGGGGCGGCACCGCGCACCGATCCTCGCTCGCACGCCTCTCACCCACCGGAGCCCGCGACCATGACCCCTCCGCCCAGCCCCGCCGCCCCGGCCAAGCCGTCCGAGCAGCCCCCCGCCGAGTTCTTCGGCACCACCGTGCCGCGCCAGTTCCACGCCGGCGTCGAGAAGGTCGAGAAGCTCATCTCGGTGCTCACGACCTCGCTCGACACCATGCGCGCCGTCGAGATGACGGTGCAGGTCCAGATCACCGGCGAGAGCGGCGGCACCTGGAACCTGAACGTCCGCGACGGTCAGATGGTGGTGAGCGACACGCCGGTCCACGAGCCGATCGTCACCGTCGTGCAGGAGCTCGACGACTGGCGGAAGGCGATGCGCGTGATCGGCGACAAGATGGGCCAGGTCGCGCTCCTGGGCGGGGGCTTAAGCGCCGGCGCCGCGGGCAGCGCCCAGCCGCTCACCAAGTCCAAGGTCGAGAAGCTCAAGACGCTGGCCGGCACCATCAAGTTCGTCATGACCGGCGGCGCCGAGGGCGACTGGGCGATCACCGTGAAGTTCGGCACCACGCCCATGCCCGCCCAGCCCCACGCCACCGTGAGCTTCGCCGAGGACGACTACAAGAAGATCGTCAAAGGCGAGCTCAACCCGCAGGCCGCCTTCATGGGCGGCAAGATGAAGATCGTCGGCGACATGGCCGTCGTGATGCAGGTCGGCCTCTTGCTCATGGCGGGCTGAGCCGGTCGCTCGCGACGCCCCGGCATTTCCTCCCCGCTCCCGCCCTGATTCGCCCCCTCCGGACGCTCGACAGGTGGCCCGTTTCGGGCCCCAGAAGGCCCGAAATGGGGCCGTTTCCCGCGAGAAAAACCGGAAATCGCTTCGTGGAGCTTTAGCTTTACAGAATCTGTAAAGCAGTAGCTATACGATTTTGTATAGCAAGCGCTTTACAACCGAGCCCGACCCGCGAGGAGATCCCCATGCACTACCTGCTCTTCTACGAAGGCGGTGCCGGCTACGTCGAGCGGCGCGCGCCGCACCGCGCCGCCCACCTCGCCCACGCTCGCGCAGCGGTCGCGCGGGGCGAGCTGGTCCTCGGCGGCGCCTACGCGGACCCGGTCGACGGCGCGCTGCTGCTCTTCAGCGGTGACTCACCCGCCGTCGCCGAGCGCTTCGCCGAGGCGGATCCGTACGTCCTCAACGGCGCCGTGCGCCGCTGGTGGGTCCGCGAGTGGACCACGGTCGTCGGCAAGGACGCCGCGGTCGGATTGCCCGACGAGCCACGTTGAGCGGGGTACACGCAGCGGTACGGGAGCCGGAGCGCGCGGGCTTCGCCGGCGGCGACCGGCGCCCGTGGCCGTCGTCGTTGCGGCGGACCCGGGCGATCGGTAGCATCGGCCGTTCGCCTCGAGACACCCACCCGAGAGGACGGCCGCCTGCTGCGCGGGCGAGGCGTCCCAGGAGCTCACATGCGACGTGACCCCGCAGCGTTCGATTCGTCTCCGAGCCGTCGCGGGCGAGCGGCCCTCGTCGCGTGCGCCGCGCTGGTGCTGGCCGCGGCGAACGCGCATGCGACCAACATTCCCGTCACCACCACCGCGGACGAGAACTCCTCGACGCCCCCCAACCTCGTGTGCTCGCTCCGCGAGGCGATCCTGGCGGCCAACAACGACGTCGCGGTCGGCGGCTGTCCAGCCGGCACCAAGGCCCTCGATACCGTGTCGCTGCCCGCCGGGACCTACACGCTCACCCTCGGCTCGGGGGACGACGTGGCCGAGCTCGGCGACCTCGACGTCACGGGGGACACCCAGATCATCGGCGCCGACGCCACCACCACGATCATCGACGCCAACGGCATCGATCGCGTGTTCAACGTGATCGCACCGTCCACGTCGACCGTGTCGTTCAGCCGGGTGACCGTGCGCGGCGGCGCGCCGGCGGGAATCACCCAGCTGTCCGGCAACCTCACGGTCACGAACTCGGTGATCGAGCTCAACGCCGGCCCAGGCATCGACGCCAACACCCACGCCGCCGTCACGACCTCCACCATCCGCCAGAATGGCGACGCCGCGATCGTGACGTACGGCGCGGACATCACGGTCACCGACTCCCTCGTCGAGCAGAACACGAGCGCCAACTACGCCGCGATCTCCAACCTCGGCGCGACGCTGACCGTGCTGCGCACCACGGTGCGCAACAACTCCTGCGCCAGCGGCGGCATCATGAGCGGCGGGAGCGGCACCATCACCGACTCGACCATCGAAGGCAACGGGCCGTTCACCACCAACGGCGGAGCGGTCATGGCCGGCTGCATCGGCTGGACGTGCACGTCGGACCTCACGGTGGAGCGGAGCACCATCTCCGGGAATCTCGGTTTGGGATTCGTCCCGACGCGCGGTTCGCACCAGCTTCTCAACTCGACGATCAGCGGCAACACCCTCGGCGGCATGCTGGTGGTGTCCGCCGGCGTGACGGTCACCCACTCGACGATCGCGCAGAACGGCGGGCTCGCGCTCGACAACGAGCACGGCGGGATCTTCGGACCGTCCTGGACCGAGCTCGGCAACAGCATCATCGAGGGACCGTGCCTGAACGTGGCGAGCACGCTGGTGTCGGCTGGCGGCAACGTCGAGAGCCCGGGGAACACCTGCGAGCTCACCGATCCATCGGACCAGGTGAGCGTCGCCTCGCTCGGCCTCGGCGCGCTCGGGAGCTATGGCGGCTACACGAAGACCCACTCGCTCGGCTCGTCGAGCCCCGCGGTGGGTGCGGGCGTCGCCGCGAATTGCCTCGCCACCGACCAGCGCGGCATCGCTCGTCCCGCGCCGTCGGGCGGCGACTGCGACGCGGGCGCCTACGAGCTCACGGGATGCGGCGCTTCGCTCGGCGGCGCCTCTCTCGCGGTCCCTGCGCTGGTGCTGCCGCGTCTCCGGCGTCGCCGGGGTGATCGTGCTCGACGCTGCTCCGATCGATCTCGGGGCGAGTGACTCGACGCGATCGGCCCCGCCGTCCGTCGCTCGCTCCCGGGTTCGTGTCGAGCGACGGCCGAGGCGAGCGCTTCGCCGAGAGACGCACCAGGTCCGACACGGCGCCGTGCGCCGCTGAGGGGTCGGTGAGTGGAGGAGCGTCGTCGGCGAGGACGCCGCCTTCGAGCTACCCCCGCGCTCACCAGATCGTATCGCCGGTCAGGTGGCACGTGCCCCCGCCCACGTCACCCGTCACCCCTCACCACCGGCTGCGGAGGATGCGCACCAGGCGGCCGAGGACGGCGATCAGGAACAGCACGATCGCGACGGTCGCGACCGGGATCGCGATCGCGAAGCTCGCCT
>CAYMQR010000331.1:0-6174 GCA_964392195.1 uncultured bacterium
ACCACGCGGCCGTTCGAGCTCTCCGGCGCGGCGTTCATCGACCCATTCGCGCTCACCGCCGCGCTCGCCGCCGAGGACCTGCCCGGCACCTACCTGAGGCCGCTCTACTTCCGGCCCACCTTCCACAAGTTCGGCGGCCAGCGCTGCGGCGGGGTGCAGATCCACGTCACCGATCGCGCGTGCTTCCGGCCGTTTCGCACCAGCCTGGCGCTGATCGCCGCGATCCGGCGGCTGTGGCCGGAGCGCTTCGCCTGGCGCCGCGAGACCTACGAGTTCGTGTCCGACCGGCTCGCCTTCGACCTGCTGTGCGGCAGCGATCGCGAGCGCCGCGCCATCGAGAGCGGCGCGCCGATCGCGGACATCGAGGCCGCGCGGGCCGCCGAGCTCGCCGAGTTCGTGGGGGTGCGAGAGCGCTACCTGATCTATCGCTGAGGCGGCCGCTTTGGGGTCGACGCCTCGTCGTCGAACCCCACCCTCGCTCGCGCCCCTTCCGAGGCTTGGCCTGGCTCGCCCGAGCGTCTACTCTCCCGCCGCTCGCGCACCGAACCAACCCCATCCGAGGAAGGACGCCGATGATTTCCTTCGAGCCCAGCGACGATGAGAAGGAGATCCTGAAGACCGTGGAGCGCTTCGCGGAGGCCGAGGTGCGCACCACGATGCGCGACGTCGAGGCCGCCGGCCGCGCCCCCGAGGCGCTGCGCCGCAAGTACCACGAGATGGGCCTCGGGATGCTCAACTACCCGGAGACCGTGGGCGGTTCGGGGATGGGCCAGGTGACGCGCGCGCTGATCGAGGAGGCGCTCGCGTTCGGCGATCCGGGCGCCGCGATCGGCCTCGACGGCCCGGGGCTCGCGGGCCTCGCGATCCTCGAGCTCGGCGAGGGCGCCCACGACGAGCGCTACCTGGCGCCGTTCGCCGCTCCCGACGCCCACCAGCGCACCGCGGCGCTGGCGCTCCTCGAGCCCAAGCCGGTCGCCGACTGGTGCTCGCTCGCCACCCGCGCCCGCGAGACCGCCGCCGGCTACCTCCTCGACGGCGCGAAGTCGTTCGTCGTGAACGGCGCCGACGCCGACTTCTACGTGGTGTTCGCCTCCTTCGATCCCGCCAAGGGCTGGGACGGGCTCGCCGCGTTCGTGGTCGAGAAGGGGACGCCGGGGGTCACCGTCACCGCGCCGATCCTCACCTGCGGCCTGAACGGCGTGCCGATCGTCGACCTCACCCTCGACGGCGTGGTGGTGCCCAAGGCGGCGCGGCTCTCCGGGCGCGGCGACTTCGCGGGCGGCTTCCGGCGCTTCCTGGCGCGCGCGCGGGTCGTCAACGCGGCGCGCATCGTGGGGCTGTCGCGGGCGGCGTGCGAATACGCGATCCACTACGCCGAGGAGCGCACCGCTTTCGGCAAGCCGATCGGCCACCACCAGGGGCTGTCGTGGATGATCGCCGACATCGCCACCGAGGTGGACGCGGCGCGCTGGCTGGTGTGGAAGGCGGCGTGGGAGATCGACCGCGGCATCGCGAGCGCCGAGCGCTCCTCGATCCAGGCGCTGGTGCAGGCCAACGAGATGGCCAAGAAGGTCACCAACGACGGCGTCCAGGTGCTGGGCGGCGCGGGCTTCATCCGCGACTACCCGGTCGAGAAGTGGTACCGCGACGCGCGCACGCTGGCGTTCGTCCTCGGCACCGACCCGATGGACAACTCGCGCGCCGCGACGCTCACGTTCACCAACGACGGCGAGTCGCCGCTGGATTCCTTGAGCTGCGTGTGACCACGCCCGGCATCCACCCGTACCGCGCTCCTGGCCGGCGCGGGGCGGGGGGCTTGAAGAGCCCCTCGCAGAAGGAGACGCCATGATCGATTTCGAGCTGAGCGATTCGCAGAAGAACATCCGCGAGATGGTGCGCTGGTTCGCCCGCGAGGAGGTCCGCCCGCTGGCGCTCGAGTCCGACAAGAACCACACCGTGCCGCTCGAGTTCCTCAAGAAGTCGATGCAGCTCGGGCTCGGCTCGGGGACCCGCCCCAAGGCGCTCGGCGGCGACGGCGAGGGCGCCGGCGAGGAGCGCGACGCCAAGGGCACCAAGCAGGGCAACCGGGTGTCGATCATCCTCGGCGAGGAGATCGCGTGGGGCGACCCCGCCGTGGTCCTCACCTTTCCCGGTCCCGGGCTCGGCGGACCGCCGGTCCAGTTCACCGGCACGCCCGAGCAGAAGCAGCGCGCGTTCGGGATCTTCAAGAACGACGGCGTGCCGCGCTGGGGCGCCTACGCGCTCACCGAGCCGGCCGCCGGCTCGGACGTGGCCGGCATCCAGGCCACCGCCCGCAAGGACGGCAACCACTACATCCTCAACGGCCGCAAGTGCTACATCACCAACGGCGCCCGCGCGACGTGGAACGTGGTGTTCGCCACCGTCGACAAGAGCCAGGGCCGCGCCGGCCACCGCGCGTTCCTGGTGTTCAAGGGCACGCCCGGGTTCTCGGTCGGCAAGATCGAGGACAAGCTCGGCTTGCGCGCGTCCGAGACCGCGGAGCTGGTGTTCGAGGACTGCAAGGTCCACGTCGACGACCTGCTCGGCGGCGAGGAGCACTACGACAAGGGCGCCAAGGGCGGCTTCACCACCGCCATGAAGACCTTCGACTCGACGCGGCCGATGGTCGCGGCCATGGCGGTCGGCATCGCCCGCGCCGCCTACGACGTGGTGCACGAGCACATCCGCGAGAACTACCTCCTCTCGCGCCCGATCGCCCGCTACCACGTGCTCGCCGAGCTGATCGCGAACATGGAGCGCAAGATCGCCGCGGCGCGCCTCATGTGCTGGCGCGCGGCGTGGATGGCCGACGAGGGCATCCCCAACTCGAAGGAGGCCTCGATGTCGAAGGCCTACGCCGCGCAGGTGGCGAGCTGGGTGTGCCAGGAGGCGATCGGCCTGATGGGCCACCTCGGCACCTACCACGCCAACCTGGTCGAGAAGCTCTATCGCGACGTGAAGGTCTACGACATCTTCGAGGGTACCGGTCAGGTGCAGCGGATCGTGATCTCGCGGCGCCTGCTCAAGGGGCTGTGAGCGCGCCCTCGTCGACTCGGTCCCAGCCGGCCTGCACCCCACCCGTCGACGGGTGAGCCCGGCCGGCGCCGTCCCTCCCACCTCGCCGCCTTCGCCGACCCACCCCACCCGCATGCGCGCCGACCGACGACTGCTGGCGGCGGTGACGTGCGTCTCGGCGTCGGTGCTGTCGCTCGAGATCGTGCTGACGCGGATCTTCAGCGTCACCACGCAGTACCACTTCGCGTTCCTGAGCGTGTCGCTGGCGCTCTTCGGCCTCTCGGCCGGCGGCCTCGCGGTGCGCCTGGCGCCACGGCTCTTCCCCGCCGAGCGCGCCCACGAGCGGCTCGCGTGGTGCGCGATCGGGGCGGCGATCTCGGTGCCCGCCGTGCTCGCGCTGGTGCACTCGCTCCGGATCTCCACCAAGGCGCTGCCCGTCTTCCTGCTCGCGCCGGCCATCCCCTTCACCGGTGCGGGGCTGGCGCTGGCCATCGCCTACACGGCGGCGGCGCGCGACGCGGGGCGGGTCTACGCCGCGGATCTGGCGGGTGCCGCGGCGGGGTGCGTGCTGGCGGCTCTCGGCCTCCAGTGGCTCGGCGGGCCGGGTGCCATGATCGCGACGGCGCTGCTCGCCTGCGCCGGCGCGGTCCTCGCCGCGCCGGCGTCCTGGCGGCGGCGCGTGCTCGCGCTCGCCGGCGCGCTCGCGGTGCTCGTCACGATCGCGGTGAGCGGGCTCGGGTTCAAGGTCGACGCCCACAAGACGCCCTGGGACGTGACCCGCGAATACGAGGAGTGGAACAGCTTCTCGCGCATCGCGGTGATGCCGATGCCGAAGGAGATCCCGCCCGGCTGGAGCCTCGACACGCGCCCGTACCTTCCGCCTCCGCCGATCAAGCTGCTCAACATCGACGGCGACGCCGGCACCATCCTGGTCGGCGCGGGCACCGGCGAGGGCAGCCTCGACTTCCTGTCGCGCGACGTCACCGCGTTCGCCCTCGAGCTGCTGCCCGCCGAGAGCGGCGTGCTGGTGGTCGGCGCCGGCGGCGGCAAGGACATCCTGGCGGCCCGCAAGGCGGGCGCGGCCCGGGTCAGCGCGGTCGAGGTCAACCCGCTCATCGAGCACACCGTCAACGACCACTACGGAGACTTCACCGGGCGCCCGTACCGGTTGCCGGGGGTGCGCTCGGTGGTGGCGGACGCGCGCAGCTTCCTCGCCACCGATACCGACCACTACGACCTGGTGCTGCTGGGGCTGGTGGACTCGTGGTCGGCGACCGCGGCGGGAGCCTTCTTCCTGACCGAGAACCACCTCTACACCACCGACGCGCTCGGCGCGTACCTCGACCGTCTCGGCGCGGACGGCGTCGCCAGCATCAGCCGCTGGTACTTCGACGACGAGCCCGCCGAGACGCTGCGCGTCGCGGTCTCGGCGCGCGTGGCGCTCGAGGAGCGTGGCGTCACCGAGCCGTGGCGCAACGTGGTGGTGCTGGGCCGGCCCGCGCCGGCGCTGCGCGCCGGGCTCGGCGTCGGCGTCACGCTGATCCGCACGTCGCCGTGGAGCGACGGCGACCTCGCGCGCATCCACGGGCTCGCGCGCACCCGCGGCATCGACGTGCTCTACGCGCCCGACCGCGGCACCAGCCCGGTGTTCCGGCGCTTCCTGCGCGCCGCCAGCCTCGCGAACGAGCTCCGCCAATACCCGCTCGACGTGAGCCCGGTGAGCGACGACCGGCCGTTCTTCTTCCAGATGCTGCGGATGCGCGATTTCCTCGACCGCACCAAGATCGCGAGCCTGTGGCCGTGGGCGACGCTGCCCACGCTCACGTTGACGGTGCTCGCCGCGGCGTCGGCGCTGCTCGCGGGCGCGACCCTGGGCGCGCCGCTGGTGGCGGCGGGCGCGCGCCGCGCGGCCACCACCCGCCGCCTGCTGCCGTTCGCGTGCCTCGGAGCGGGCTTCTTCTTCGTCGAGGTGGCGATGGTCGAGCGGCTGGTGTTGCTCGTCGGCCAGCCCACCCGCGCGCTCGCGGTGGTGCTCGCGACGTTGCTGCTCGGCACCGCGCTCGGCGGCGCCTCGACACGCGCCATCCCGGAGCGCGACCTCGGCTGGGCCTTCCCGCGCCGCGCGCGGGTGGCGGCGATCGTGGCGCTGGTGCTCGCGGCGGTGCTGCCGATCGGCGTGCGCTGGCTGCTGCCGAGCGCGGACCTGGTGCGGACCGCGGTGGCGGCGCTCACGTGCCTGGGGATCGGCGTGGTGCTCGGCATGCCGATGCCGATCCTGCTGCGCCGGCTCGCTGCCGAGCGCGGTGACCTGGTGCCGTGGGCGTGGGCGGTGAACGGCGCGTTCGGAGTCGCGGCGTCGGTGTACTCGCTGCTCGCCGCGATGGGGCTCGGTTTCCGGCTGGTGCTGGTGATCGGCGCCGCGATCGACGGGCTCGCGGCGCTGCTCGCGCGCGCCGACTCCGAGCCCGAGCCGGGCTGACCGGTCCAGGTTCGTGGGATCGGCGGCCGCGAAGGATCGCGGCCCTGCGGCCCGCGACGGTCAGCGCGCGTCGCTGGGCGAGGGCTCGCCGATCGCGCGCAGGGCGCGCTCCGCGTGGTACGCGACCGCGCCGTCGTCGCCGTGCGCGGCCTTCTCGAGGGCCTCGCGCGCCGGCGCCGCGACGGGGCCGAGCGCCCGCAGCGAGAGCGTCGCCTCGAGCAGCACGCCCGGCACCTTGTCGCTCGTGCACATCGCGAGCGCCGGCACGGCGGGCGCCGCCGCCGATCCGAGGCGGCCGAGCGAGAACGCCGCCGCCTTGCGCACCCGCCCGACCGGATCGGCGAGCGCCTCGGTCAACCCGGGTACCGCGCCGCTGGCCGCGTCTCCCACCCCGCCGAGGGTCAGCGCGGCCTCGTGTCGGACGTCGTCGTTGGGGTCGCGCAGCAGCGTCGCGAGCGTGCTGACCCCCGGCGCGCCGAGCCGCGCGAGGCTCTGGATCGCCTGGAAGCGCACGCCCCAGAACTCGTCGCGCGCCGCCCGCGCCAGCGGCTCGGCGGCGTCGGCGCCGAACGCGGCGAGCGCCTGCGTCGCCGCGATCCGCACGTTCGATTCGCCGTCCGCGAGCCCGCCCGCCGCGGCGGCGAGTCCGCGTGGCCCCA
>CAYMQR010000332.1:0-6167 GCA_964392195.1 uncultured bacterium
CCAGCGCTCCGCGTACTTCTGTCCGACCTGCCAGCGCTAGGAGTGTGTCGGAAAATACGTTCCCGATACACCCCTAACCTCGCCGAAGGCGAGAACATGGGGCCTTCGGCCCCTGAGCGAAGCCGAGCCGGCTTGGGGGTGGGGCCCCGAAAGAGTCATGCCTTTTTCGGAGCGGGGGTCTGGAACAGACCCCCGAGGGGGCATCACGCCGGGCTCCTAGACCGCGGCCGCGACGGAGCGCGGCCCTCCAGGCCGATCGTTGGAGGGCTGCGGTCCCTCGCAGCCGCCAGTGGGCGATCCCGAGCGCGAGCGGGGAGGAGGCGTCGCGGTCCCTCGCGACGCCCACTCTCCCTCGGGCCCAGCGAGGGACCGGCCGGATCTCCAGCCATCCGTCGCCGCTCTCCGACTCGCTCGTGAGGCCGCGGGCGCAACGGATGCAACCGCGCGGGCGGCGTGAGAGACTCGCCGCGCCATGACCAGCGGCGGAACAGGGACCTCCTTCGCGGCGCGGGCGCGCACGCTGCTCACGCTGCTGCTCGCGGCGTTGATGATCGCCGCGGGGATCGCGCACTTCGTGACGCCCGAGCCGTTCGTGGGGATCGTGCCGAAGGTGCTGCCGGCGCCGCGCATGCTGGTGGCGGTGAGCGGCGTGTTCGAGATCGCGGGCGGCGCGGGCCTGCTGCTGCGCCGCACCCGCAAGCTCGCCGCGTGGGGCCTGATCGCGCTTTACGTCGCGGTCTTCCCGGCCAACATCAACATGGCCGTGAACAACCTGCCGTTCGGCGACCATCCGCCCGACCCTGTGTTCGCGTGGTTGCGGCTACCGTTCCAGGCGGTGTTCATCGCGTGGGCGTGGTACGTGGGCCGGCTCACCCGCGAGCCGGCGGGAGCGCCTTCGGCGTGATCAACGCGTCGCCGGTGAGGATGGCCCAGCGGTCGTGGGACACGCCGGCGAGGTCCACGAGGCCGGCCCCCACCTCGAAGCGCTGCAGCTCCCGGCGCCCCCACGACTGGATCACGAGCGAGTCGCGGTCGTGCTGGACCAGGCACGCCGGGCCTTCCGGCCCCGCGACGGCCCGGAACACGCCGGGCGGCGGCTGACGCCCTTCGCCGCGGTCGAGGGTGTGGGTCCAGCGGTGGATCTCGCCGCGGCTGTCGACCACCACGAAGCCGTCGCCCACGGTCTCGACGCTCACCACCGGCAGGCCGGTCTTGGCCTCGCCGAGCACGCTGCCGCGCAGCGACACGAGCTTGAGGCGGCCCGAGTGGTTACCGAGCAGCACGCGGTCGCCGATCGCCGCCAGCCTGAGCGGCGCCTCGCCGACGCCGGCGCCGATCCGGAACAGCTCGTCGCCGAGCGGCCCGAGCGCGACCAGCTCGCCGGTGGTGAGCGCGACGAACGCGAAGATCCCGTGCGCCGTGCGCGCTCCGACCACCGCCGACGCCGGGCCGTCGAGGTGGGCGAAGGGCCGCGCGCCATCGGCGGCGAGCAGCGAGATCTCGCCCTGCGCCGACGCCGCGAGCAGCGCGGCGGCGCCGTGGATCGTGCCGAGCACCGGCGCGTCGAGCGCCGCGGTGGCGCGCCAGCCCTGCGCCGGATCGAGCAGCGCGACGCCCTTCGCGCTCGACACGCCGAGCAATCCGCCTCGCTGCGTGAAGAGCACCTCGCGCGGACCGCCGGCGATCTCGAGGCGCTCGAGCTCGCGGCCGCGCTGCGCGAGCACCACCACCAGCCCGCTCGGGTGCACCAGCGCGAGCCGCGCCGAGCCGGGATCGGGGTCGAGGTAGACCCTCGCGAAGCCTCCCGGCGCGGGCAGCGGCCGGATGTCGATCTGGTGCACCGACGCCTTGCGCGGGCCGCGCGCCAGGCTCGCCGCGCGGCGCGCGCCCTCCGCGCCGCGCAGCACGTCGAAGCTCGTCAGCACACCCTCGCGGTCGTGGAACCACAGCCGGCTGAGGTCGAAGTTGGCGCGCACCCGGATCGTGCCGGGCGGCGCGTCGCCCTGCCACACGAGGCGCGCCGCCGCGTCGAGCACGGCGACGCTCATGTCGTACGCGAGCACCACGACCAGGTCGCCGAGCATGTTCGAGTCGGCGTCGACGACCGGCCGGTCGAGGCCGATCGTGACCATCGACGACGTCCTGAGCGAATGCACCAGCACGCCCTCGCCGGTCGCGAGCGCGAACGCGCGCTCGCCGCGCGCGTCGAGCCGCTCGCGCTCGACCTGCGCGCGCACGTAGGAGGTGCGCTCGGGCTTGTGCTTGGCGTTGAGCAGGGTCACGTGGCCCGAATAGCTCGCGGCGACGACCTGCTCGCCGCTGGGCGCGATCGCGATCAGCTCGACGGGATGGCCGACCTCGGCCGTGTCCTTGGTCCTGCCGGACGCGTCGAAGTAGCGGATCGTGCCGAAGCGGTCGCCCACCACCACCCGCTCGCCGCGCTCGGAGAGCGCGACCGAGACACACGACTCGGGGAGCTTGATCGATCCGCACGGCTCGCCCTGCGCGCCGCGCATTAGCTCGATCCGCGGTCCCTCGACGAGCGCCGCCACCAGCCCGCCGAACGGCTCGATGGCGACTCCGCCGATCGAGATCTTGCCGCCCAGCACGCGCCGCCAGCCGATCTCGCCGGTCGCCTTCACCAGCGCCAGGTTGAGCTTGCCGGCGACGACCGCCTGGCACGAGCGCGTGGCGACCTCGAGGCGCTCGCCGGCGACGCGCTCACGCGCCACCCACCGCTCCGCCAGGCCGTGGATCGCGAGGGTCGGGTCGATCATCGAAAGTCCTTAGGCGAGGCGCGAAAGTCGTAAGGCCCCGGCGCGCCGCGGCGAGTATCCCAGACCGCGGCGTGGCGGATCAACGGGCGCGCATCGCTCGGCGGCTGGCCCCGGCGCGAACGCCGGGACGAGACACCCTCGTGCCGATCACTCGGCCTGCGAGGCCAGGAACGCCGGCCGCGACACGAGCCGTCCCAGGTACTCCTGGACCCGTGGAAATCCCTCCAGCACCCCCATGAAAGCCGACCAGCTCACCAGCGAGCCGACCACCACGTCGGCGGCGCTGAACTCGGCGCCGAGCACGTAGGGGCGGTCCGCGAGCGCGTCCTCGAGCACCTGCACCACCTCGCGCGCGCGGGCACCCGCCTCGTCGGCCGCGCGCGCCGAGCGCTGCTCGGACGGCAGCAGCATGGTGTGCAGGAACATCTTCACGAGCGGCTCCTCGAAGGTCGCCGTCGCGAAGAACAGCCACTGCTCGTAGGCCGCGCGCGCGGGCGTGCCGAGCGTGGGCGTGAGCCGCTGGTAGGCGTGCTTGTCGGCCAGGTAGGCGCAGATCGCCACCGACTCGAACATCGTGACGTCGCCGTCGACCATCGCGGGCACGGCGCCGAGCGGGTGGATCTTCCGGTACCCGGGCGACTTGTGCTCGCCCTTGGTCATGTCGAGCCGTACCAGCTCGTACGGGACGCCGAGCTCTTCCAGCATCCAGCGAGGGCGCGACGAGCGGGTGCGGGGTGCCCAGTAGAGCTTCACCATGAGGGATCTCGCCTTTCCGAGGGGACGATGGCCAGGAACACCGCCAGGGGCAGGCCGATCGCCGTGCCCCAGGCCACGCTCGCGAGCTTGCTCCACGCGAGCTTGAATCCGATCACCTCGACGATCAGCGCGAGCGCGAAGCCGACCGCCCACGGCCCGAGCTCGAGCCGCACCGCCAGCACCACCAGCGCGTACATCCACACCGCGTGGCCCGAGGCCGGGATCTCCACCACGAACCGCGCCAGCACCAGCGCCAGGCCGATGCCGTAGGTCGCGCCGGTCGCCGCCACCAGCCGCGGGCCGAGGCGCGGCGCGCGCACCGCGAACATCACCGAGACGTACGCCCAGAAGAGCGTGAGCGAGAGGTTGTAGAGCCAGTAGCCGCCGGGCAGCGGATCGGTCCACGGCGGCACGATCTCGACGGATTGCACGCGCGCTCGGCTCGCTCAGGCGGTGGCGAGGACGTGGCGCGCCGTACGCAGCGCGAGCGCCATGGTGGTGATCGAGGGCGGCACGGCCACCGACGTGGGGAACACGCTCATGTCGGACACGTAGAGCCCGGCGACGTCGTGGCTGCGGCCCCACGGGTCCACCACCGAGTCCTGGCGCATCTCTCCCATCCGGCAGGTGCCCTGCGGGTGCGGCGTGTTGAGGGCGACGCGGTTCTCGAGGTGCTCGAACGAGGTCAGGTAGTCGAGCTGGTCCGGGGAGGTGAACGCCATGCCGCCCGGGCTCGACGGGTAGACCTGCTTGGCGCCGGCGGCGAAGAGCAGCCGGCCCGCCGCGATCATGCCCTCGACGAGCTGGCCGCGGTCCTCGGGCGCGAGCGCGTATTCGATCACCGGCTTGCCGCTCGGCGCCACGGTGACGCGGCCGCGCGAGGCGTCGTGGAGCATCACCGAGAGGCCCGCGAGCCGCTTGTACGCGCGCATGGTCGCGGCGTGCACGTCGCCGAAGCCGGGCAGGAAGGGCGCGATGGCGGCGGGCGCGGCGAACGCGGGGACCAGGTAGTAGCCGCGGTCCGGGTAGCGCTCGAGGTCCATCGCGTGGTCGACGACGTAGGACGGCGAGAAGCCGCGATGCGCCGCGACCTCCTCGTCGAAAAGCCCGAACAGCGTGGTGGTGGTGTGGAACACCAGGTTGCGGCCGACCTGTCCCGAGGCGTCGCCGATGCCGCTGCGGATCAAGAGCGCCGGCGTGTGGATCGTGCCCGCCGCGAGCACCACCACGGGCGCGCGCACCGTGAGCGTGCCGACCTGGCCGTGCGCGCCGTCGAGGAGCCGCGCGCGCACCCCCTCCACGCGCGCGCCGCGGGTCAGCACCCGCTCCACGTGGGCGTCGCTGACGAGCCGCGCGCCGAGCGCGAGCGCCGCGGGCAGGAAGGTGTTGGCCGCGGTCTGCTTGCGGTTGTAGGCGCAGCCGAGGAGGCAGTAGCCGCACCCCAGGCAGCCGACGCGGTTGTGATGGACGAAGCCGCCGCGCAGCCCGAGCTTGGCGGCGCCGCGCTCGACGAGGTGGTTGTGCGCGTTGACCTCGTGCGGCAGCACGGGGCGGGTCGACAGCATCTTCTCGACGGTCTCGACCAGCGGGTCGATGGTCTTCGCGTCGAGCTCGGTGATCTTGAGGTGGTACATCCAGTGGTCGAGGATCGGCCGCGGCGGGCGCATCGCCCACGCCGTGTAGTGGACCGTCGAGCCGCCCACGCAGCGCCCCTGGCTCACGGTGAAGGCGCCGTTCGAGGTGACCCGCGCGCCGCGGTCCCAGTAGAGGCGCGCGAGCATGTCCGGGACCCGCTGGGTCATGTCGGTGTCGAGGACCCGCGGGCCCGCCTCGACGAACACCACGTTCTTCCCCGCCGTGGCGAGCGCGTGTCCGAGCGGCGCGCCGCCCGCGCCGGTGCCGACCACCACGACGTCGGCGTCCCAGCTCACCTCGCCGGTGAGCGTGCGGCCCGCGACGATCACACGAGCCTCCGCACGGCGGGCTCGGAGCCGGCGAGCTCGGCGACCTGGGGCGGGTCGACGCGCCCGATCCACGGTCCCTCGTAGCCGATGCCCGGCCACGCCGCGTCGGCCTGGTAGTAGGCCAGCATCACCAGGTTCTTGAGGGCGCGGAACGCGAGGCGGCGGATCTCGAAGCGGCTCTCGGCGAAGCCGGTGAGGAAGGCGGTGCGGTCGGCGCCGGCGAGACGCGTGAACGGGCGGCCGGTGAACGAGAGGAAGCGCGCGCCGTGCTCCATGCCCCAGAGCAGCAGCGGGAACTTCTTCCGCACTTCCTCGGGGAGCTCGGGGAGGAGCTGGTCGAGGAAGTCGACCACGCCGGCCTCCTCGATGCTCGGCAGGCCCGTCACGGACTTCTCGCCGGGCGCGACCAGCGCCTCCGCGAGCGCGGCGAGGGTCTTGCGCTCGGCGGCGCTCAGGAACCCGGTGGGCGGGGGCGCCGGAGTGCCGCTCGCGGCGTGTACCGGCGCCGGCGCGGCGGTGATCGCTCCGAGGCCGGCCATGAGCTCGAGCGCGGGGACGAGACCCACGAGCCCACGCAACACGTCGCGGCGACGAACCGGCATCGTGGGCGAGAGGTTAGCAGGCGCACCCGCGGCCGCGACGGAGCGCGGCCCTCCAGCCGATCGGTCCC
>CAYMQR010000333.1:0-6099 GCA_964392195.1 uncultured bacterium
ACCGAGCCAGGGATCCCGCTGGCGGCCGGGTGGTCGCCGGCTGCGAGCCGCGGCGGCGAGGGACCGTCGCGCTCCAAGGCCAGCGTCAGCCGCGTTTGAAGGGGGGCTTGCCGGGGCCGCCGGGGCGCCTCGTCTCGGGGCTCGGCTGGGCGGTCAGGTGTCCGAGGGGTGCGGGCCGACTCCCGCGTATGGATCCGGAAACAGGCCGCGTTTCCCGAGCACCAAGAGCAGGATCCCCAGCGCGGCGAGGGACGCCACGCAGAGCTGCGCGACGATGAAGCGGATGCACTCGCGCGTGGCCGCGATGCTCGAGAGGGTCAGCTCGGCCCGCGAGGCGTCGGCGAGGAACTCGCGGATGTCGCCGACGTCGCCCGTGAAGAGCCGGAGCGTCTGGCGATACCGGGTACGCCCCGTCGCGGTGTCGAA
Organism: uncultured bacterium; assembly: GCA_964392195.1. GTDB lineage: Bacteria > JADJOY01 > JADJOY01 > JADJOY01 > JADJOY01 > JADJOY01. The sequence goes on from CAYMQR010000333.1 coordinate 427, forward strand.
GACCAGGTAGTCCGGGGTGTGCGACCGCGACGACGTCGAGTCAGGGAGCCGCCCGCTTACCATCGAGGCGGACTGGACGCCGTCGATGCGCTCCGACGCGATCGGGACGAGACCGAGGAGCCGCGACTCGATCTGCAACTCGACCGAGGCGGCGTCCGCGCGCGTGAAGCGGAGGGTCGCGGGCGAGGACGCCCACGCGAGCGCTGCGGCGCCGGCGAGGAAGGCAAGGCCGAGCGCGACGAGCAGCGGGGGCGGCGCCTGGCTCTAGAGTGGCATCGAGCAGCCTCATACCGTGCGCCGACCGACGACGCGAACCGCGCCTCGCCGCCGGGAGGCTGCGGTCTCCCCGGCCGGCCCTCGCACCACGCCGCTCCTCCCCCCGGGTCGCACACTCCGCTGCATGGCATCGTGACCACCCCGGTCTCCAGGAAATGCTGCGCGCTCGCGAGCGAGGCGTCGGTGAACGGCACGGTGCCGTGGCCGCCGTCGTCGTGGCTGGGCGGGACGTTGCCGTAGGGCACCGTTTTCACAGCCGGCGGCGAGAGTCAGCGCGAGGGGGGCGAGGGGGAGCAAGCTACACCAGCGAACGACGCGGGAACGGCAGCACCGCCGTCGCAAGGGAGGCGGGCGCGATCGGGCGGTAGCGCCGGGCGCCGCGAGGGACCGCGGCCGCCGGGGTAACTGCGGCGGCGAGGGACCGCCGCCCTCCAGCGCCTGCTCAGCGGCGCTTGAAGGGGGGCTTGCCGCTGGGGCGGCCGGGGGCGCTGGTGCGGCGCGGGGGGCCGCTGCGGAAGTCGTCGCGGTCGCTGGGGCGGGGGATCTCGTCGACGGCCATGATGCGCAGCGGGCGGCCTTTGATGCGGGCGCGGCGGAGGCGTTCGAGGACGTCGCCGGGGAGGCCGGCGGGTAGGCGCACGAAGGTATGGTCGGCGCGGATGTCGATGCCGTTGATGTCGGAGCCTTCGAGGCCGGCTTCGTTGGCGATGGCGCCGACGATGTTGCCGGGCAGGACCTTGTGGGAGCTGCCGACGGCGAGGCGGTAGGTGACCTGGTCGGTGCGGGGGCTGCCGCTCTCGCCGCGGCCGCGCGAGCGGGGGCGGGAGCCTTCGAAGGCCGGTTCGGATCGAGACGGGGGCGTGGCGCCGGCGGGAGGACGGCGTTCGGGCGGAGGTGCGTACGGGGAGCGGGGGGCCGGGCGCGGCGCACGATCGGACGATGCGGGGGCCGGCGGCGGCGCCTTGGTGGGCTCGAGCAGCGGCGCCTGGCCGGGCACGAGCGTGACCAGCGCGGCGGCGATGTCGAGGGGGTCGGCGCCACGCTCGCGGGCGAGGTCGGCGATCACGCTGCGGTAGCTCTTCGCCGCTTCGGTCTCGATCGCGTCCGCGATCCGCGCTTTGAGCTTCTCGACGCGCTTGGCGTTGAGATCGCGGATGGTGGGCAGCTCCATCGGCTCCATGGGCTGGCGCGTGGTGCGCTCGATGGCGCGCAGCATCTGCCGCTCGCGCGGCGCGATGAACACGATCGCCTCGCCGCTGCGCCCGGCGCGCCCGGTGCGGCCGATGCGGTGCACGTAGGACTCGGGGTCGTGGGGCACGTCGTAGTTGACGACGTGGCTGATGCGGTCGAGGTCGAGGCCGCGCGCAGCCACGTCGGTGGCCACCAGGATGTCGAACTTGCCCGCCTTGAGTGCCGCGACGGTGCGCTCGCGCTGCGCCTGGTCGATGTCGCCGTTCAAGGCCACCGCCGAGAAGCCGCGCGCGCTCAGGTGCTCGGCCAGGTCGACCGTCATCTGCTTGGTGTTGGCGAACACCAGCATGCCGTCGAACGGCTCGACCTCGAGGATGCGGGTGAGGGCGTCGAGCTTGTGGAGGCCCGAGACCAGCCAGTAGCGCTGGCGGATGCCGGCTGCGGTGGTGGTCTTCGACTTGACCGTGACCTCGCGCGGCTCGCGCAGGTGCTTCTGGGCGATGCGCTTGATCGGCGCGGGCATGGTCGCGGAGAAGAGCGCCACCTGCTTCTCGAACGGGGTGACGCCCAGGATGGCGTCGATGGCGTCGACGAAGCCCATCTGCAGCATCTCGTCGCCCTCGTCGAGGACGGCGAAGCGGATGTCGTCGAGGACCAGCGTGCCGCGCTCGAGGTGGTCCTGGATGCGGCCCGGCGTGCCGACCACCACGTGGACGCCGCGGCGCAGCGCGCCGAGCTGGGTGCCGTAGCCCTGGCCGCCGTAGATCGGCACGACCTTGAAGCCGGCGAGCTTGGCCGCGTAGGTGTGGAACGCCTCGGCGACCTGGATGGCGAGCTCGCGGGTGGGGACGAGCACCAGCACCTGCGGGGTGCGCTGCGAGAGGTCGAGGCGGCTCAGGATCGGCAGCGCGAAGGCGGCGGTCTTGCCGGTGCCGGTCTGGGCCTGGCCGATCAGGTCACGGCCCTCGAGGAGGAGCGGGATGGCGGCGAGCTGGATGGGAGTGGGGGACTCGTAGCCGACGTCGGCGAGCGCCGCGAGGACGCGCTCGGAGAGGCCGAGGTCGGCGAAGCTCGGCGGCGCGTCGAGCGCGGCCGCGGCCGGTGAAGACGGGTCGGGCGAAGTCATGGGCTGCTTTGGTGGAGCGGTGGCGGGCCGCCGCTCGGGCGGGAGGTGGAGGTCAAGCCTGTCGGCTTTCCGCGCCGATCTCAACCCGCGGTGGGCCTAGGCGCAGCCGAGGGATCGCGGACCGAGCGGCTGGCGCGCGCGCCCGCGCCTTCGGCGCTCCTCGCGCACGCGGGCTGGACCGGGGTCTCCGCGGCCCAAGCGAATTGTAACACAACGCTAACCGCTAGAGTTGCAGGCGCTATCAGAATAAATCACTTTCAGATTCTATTTTCTGTTACAAAACGCTAACAATCGATCGTCCCCCGGGGCAGAAAAGCCGCGGGAAAGTCCGATTCTGGGCCCCAGGGGGCGGTTTGATAGCCGTTTTGGGGCCGTCGGCGCGAAAAGGCGTGGGCGCAACCGCGGGCGGTGCGGATGCGGGCGCCGCGGCCCGCAGGAGGCGGGCCCTCCAGGCCGAGGCCCGAGGTGCTTGACGCGGGGTCGTTGGCGGGTTCAGTTCGAGCGGTCATGGCCGCGCGTCGATCGAGCCGACCTCGGCCGCCGTCACCGCCGCAGGCGGTGCCACCCACCGAGAGCGCCGCCGACCCGCTCGCGTTCGCCCACGAGCCGACCCGCGCCTGGTTCCGCGAGTCGTTCGCCGGTCCCACGCGCGCCCAGTCGCTCGGCTGGCCGGCGATCGCCCGCGGCGCCTCGACACTGCTGCTCGCGCCGACCGGCTCGGGGAAGACCCTCGCCGCGTTCCTGGTCGCGCTCGATCGGCTGCTCTTCGCCGATCCCCGCCCCGCCGACGTGCGCGGCTGCAAGGTCGTCTACCTCTCGCCGCTGCGCGCGCTCGGAGTGGACGTGGAGCGGAACCTGCGGGCGCCGCTCGCCGGACTGCGCGCGCAGGCGGCGCGGAGCGGCACCGAGGCGCGGCCGATCCGGGTGGCGATCCGCACCGGCGATACGCCCGCCGCCGAGCGCCGCGACATGCTGCGCGAGCCGCCCGACGTCCTCATCACCACGCCCGAGTCGCTCTTCCTATTGCTCACCTCGAAGAGCGCGGCGCTGCTCGCGACCGTCGACACGGTGATCGTCGACGAGATCCACGCGATGGTCGCGTCGAAGCGCGGCGCGCACCTCGCGCTCTCGCTCGAGCGGCTGGAGGCGCTGCGCGAGGACGCGAGCCGCCCGCTGCAGCGGATCGGCCTCTCCGCCACGCAACGCCCGCTCGCCGAGGTGGCGCGCTTCCTGGGCGGCGGCACGGTCGCCGCGGGAGCCGACGCGCCGTGGCAGCCGCGCCCCGTGGAGATCGTCGATGCGTCCGAGCCCAAGGTGCTCGATCTCAGCGTCGAGTTGCCCGCGAGCGTCGCCGACGAGGGCGGCGCTGCCGCTTCGACCGAGCGTGATCCGCTCGGCGGAAAGCCCGCCCGCGCGGCGCCCGATCGCCTGCCGAGCGGCCCCGCCTCAGCAGTGCCCGCGCTGCGATCCGTGTGGCCCGCGATCCACCCGCGGCTGCTCGAGCTGATCCGCGCGCACCGCTCGACGCTCCTCTTCGTCAACAGCCGCCGCCTCGCCGAGCGGCTCTCGAACGCGCTCAACGAGCTCGCCGGAGAGGAGATCGCGCGCGCCCACCACGGCTCGCTGGCGCGCGAGCAGCGCCTCGAGATCGAGGAGCGCCTCAAGGTGGGAGCACTGCCCGCGCTCGTCGCCACGTCTTCGCTCGAGCTCGGCATCGACATGGGCGCGATCGACCTGGTGATCCAGATCGAGGCGCCGCCCAGCGTCGCCGCGGGGCTGCAGCGCGTGGGGCGCGCGGGACACGGCGTGGGCGCGGTGTCGAAGGGCGCGGTCTTCCCCAAGTACCGGAGCGACCTGCTCGCGTGCGCCGCGGTCACGGCGCGCATGGACGAGGCGCGGGTGGAGGAGACCTTCTATCCGCGGAACCCGCTCGACGTGCTCGCCCAGCAGATCGTCGGCATCGTCGCGCGCGCGCCGGTGAGCGTGGAGCGGCTCCACCGCTGGGTGCGCGGCGCGGCGCCGTTCGCGGAGCTCACCCGCGGCGTGCTCGAAGGCGTCCTCGACATGCTCGCCGGGCGCTATCCGAGCGACGAGTTCGCGGAGCTGCGCCCGCGCATCAACTGGGACCGGGTGACCGGCACGCTCTCGGCGCGCGAGGGCGCCGCGCGGCTGGTGGTGCTCAACGCCGGCACCATCCCGGATCGCGGGCTCTATGGCGTCTTCCTGCAGGACGAGAAGGGCGGCGCCGGGCGGCGCGTCGGCGAGCTCGACGAGGAGATGGTGTTCGAGACCCGCCTCGGCGACGTGTTCGTGCTGGGGGCGTCGTCGTGGCGCGTCGAGGAGATCACGAACAGCCAGGTGCTGGTCTCGCCGGCGCCGGGCGAGCCCGGGAAGATGCCGTTCTGGCGCGGCGAAGGGCTCGGGCGCTCGCCCGAGCTAGGGGCCGCGATCGGCGCGCTGAGCCGCGAGCTCGCAGGATCGGCGCCCGCCGAGGCCCAGCGGCTGCTCGAAGCGCGGCATCATCTCGAGGCCGGCTCGGCGGCGCTGCTCGTCGACTATCTGCGCGAGCAACGCGAGGCGACCGGCGAGGTGCCGAGCGACCGCACGATCGTGGTCGAGCGCTTCCGCGACGAGATCGGCGACTGGCGGGTGTGCGTGCTCTCGCCCTACGGCGCCCGCGTCCACGCGCCGTGGGCCACCGCGGTGGCCGAGCGCTTGCGCGACGCCGTGGTGGGCGAGGTCGACGTGATGTGGTCGGACGATGGGCTGGTGTTCCGGCTGCCCGAGTCGGGCGAGGTGCCGCCGGTCGACTCGCTCTTCCCGGCGCCCGAGGAGATCGAGGACCTGGTGGTGCGGAACCTGGCCGGCACCTCGCTCTTCGCCGGCCGCTTCCGCGAGTGCGCGGGGCGCGCGCTGCTCTTCCCCAAGCGCTACCCGGGGCAGCGCACGGCGCTCTGGCAGCAGCGCCGCAAGGCGCAGGACCTGCTCGGCGTGGCGGTGCGGCACCCGGCGTTCCCGATCCTCCTCGAGACCTACCGCGAGTGCCTGCGCGACGTCTTCGATCTGCCGGCGCTCACGCG
>CAYMQR010000334.1:0-6091 GCA_964392195.1 uncultured bacterium
CAAGGCGATCGATCCCATCGTCTATGGGCTGGTCCGCTACCTGTGCTCGGTCCCCGGCGCGGACCTGAGCGAGCTGGTGCCCGTCGAGGTGGCGACGCTGGCGCTCGCCTTCCCGGTGCTGGGCCGCCTCGAGGCGGCGCACCTCGACCCGGCCCGGCTCTCCGCCCACGCCAGCGATCCCCACGAGCGCCGCCGTGCGGTCGCGGCGGCGCTGCGGGCGCTCGAGGCGCGCGAGGCGCGGCGCGAGCGGCTGGTGGTGTGGCTGGACGACCTCCAGTGGAGCGACGTCGACAGCGCGAAGCTCTTCGAGGAGCTGGCGCGCGGTCCGGACGCGCCGCCGATCCTGTGGATCGCCTGCCATCGCGAGGTGACGGCTGCGGCGGCACCGGGACTGGTCGCGTTCGAGAGCGGCTTCGCGAGCCTGGGAGATGCGGTCCGGGTCGTCGACCTGGACGGCTTGAGCGCCGACGACTCCGCGCGGCTCGCGCGCGAGCGAGCGGGAGTCGCGCTCGGCCGCGACGCCGCGGAGCGCATCGCGGTGCTCGGGGGCGGGAACCCGTTCTTCGTGCTGGCGCTCGCCGATCACGTCGTCGAGGACGGCGCCGCGCACGCGTCTCGCGACGGCGCGGTGCCGGTTCCGTCCGTCGAGGAGCTGCTCGGGCAGCGCCTCGCGCGGCTGCCCGACGGCGCCCGTAGACTCCTCGAGCTCGTCGCGATCGCAGGCGGGCCGGTGAGCGAGGAGCTCGCCGCGCAGATGGCCGGGGTCGACGCACCGCTGGCGACGATCGGCGACCTCGAGCGCGGGCGCTGGCTGGGGCGCTCCGGCGAGGCGCGTGGGCCGCTCGACACCCGCCACGACCGCGTCCGCGAAGCCACGCTCGCGGCGATCCCCGCGGACCGGCGCGTGACCCTGCACGGCTGGCTGGCCGATCGCTGGATCGCCGCTGGGGACGTCGAGCCGTCGCGGATCGCGAACCAGCTGCGCGGCGCGCACCGCCTCGGCGAGGCACGCACCTTCCTCGAGACCGCCGCGCGGCGCGCCTCGGCGACGCTGGCGTTCGACGCGGCCGCCTCGCTCTTCCGCGAGGCGCTCGGGCTCGCCGGCGCCGACGCACCGACGTCGCTCGAGGTCGAGCTCGCCACGGCGCTCGCCAACGCCGGCCGCGGGGCGGAGGCCGCGGAGGCGTTCCTCGCGGCCTCCTCCCGCGCGGGCGTCGCCGCGGCGCCGGCGCTGCGCTGGCGCGCGGCCGAGGAGTGGCTGCGGGCGGGCTTCGTCGACCAAGGGCTCGCGGTGGCGGGCGACGCGCTCGCGGCGCTGGGGATGCCGATGCCCGACTCGGTGGGGAGGGCGCTGCGCGCGATCGTCGGGGAGCGGGTGCGGCTCCCGCTGGAGCGCCGCTTCCGCGTCGGGAAGACGCGCCGAGCCTCGGCGGACGATCTGGCCCGGGTCGACACGAGCTCGTCGTTCGCCGCGGCGATGGGACTCGTCGATCCGGTGGTGGGGGCTTACTACCAGGCTCGTCACCTGCGACTCGTGGCCAGGCTCCGCGACGAGCCCGAGCGCACCAGCCGCGCGCTCGCGCTCGAAGCGGCCTATCGTGCGGCGCTCGGCACGGCCGGACCCGAGCGGATCGCCGGCTCGTTCGCGGAGGCGCGCGCACGGGCGGAGCGAAGCGGCGAGGCGCGCGCGGTCGCGTTCGTGCGGCTCCTCGAGGGGATCGCATGGCACCAGCACGGCGAGTGGGGGAGAAGCCGGGCGCTGGCGACCGAGGCCGAGGAGCTGTTCGCCGGGCGCTGCACGGGCGTGGCCTGGGAACGGGTCAACGCGCGCCGGCTGCTGCTCACCAACCTCTACTGGATGGGAGACCTCGGGGAGCTGTCACGGCGCGTTCCGCTCATCGTCGAGGACGCCCGGAGACGGGGTGACCGCTACGAGGAGCTGGTGGTGACCGGGTTCTTCGCGGTGCTCGCGCGCCTCGCCGCCGACGACGTCGACGGAGCGACCGGCGCGGTCCGCCACGCCGCCTCGATCGCCTCCTCGAGCACGACGCGGCTCTTCGACGTGTACCGACTCCTCGGGGCCTGCTACGTCGACCTCCACCGGGGCCGCAGCGACGAGGCCTGGGATCGGCTCACGCGGGCCTGGCCGGGCCTGGCGCGGGCCCAGGTGACGAGGATGACCGCGGCACGGATCCTCCTCGCCGACCTGCGCGCGCGCGTGGCGCTGGCCAGCGCGGCGCCGGGTGCGGCGGGACGCGCGCGGCTGCGAGTCGCGGCGCGCGACGCGCGCGCCCTCCGCCGACTGCCTGTCCGCTGGCCGGAGGCGCTCGGATGGATCGTGGAGGCGGGGCTCGCCGAAGGGGAGGGCGACGGCGAGGCTGCCGCTCGCGCACTGGGGAACGCACGCGCGGCGTTCGAGGGCCGTGGGATGGCCGTCCATGCGGCCGTGGCTGGCTACCGGCTCGCGTCGCGGGGGGCGCCGCCTTCGCGGCCCGCGAACGGCGGCGTGGAGATCGCGCGGCTCGGCGGCCTCGGGATCGCAGAGCCGGGACGCTGGATCGCTTGCCTTGCGCCCGTGCCACGCGCGGGTGACGATCGTCCCCCGTTCAAATAAAACGCATCGCTGGTTCGACCAAACCGGAAACCCACGTTCGTCCGGAAGGAGGGGGGATGGATCCCGAGATCCAGGCCACCACGGAAAAGGTGCGCGAGGCGTCGGCGTTCCTCGGCCCGCTGAGGCGCGAGATCGAGAAGGTGATCGTCGGCCAGACGGCGATGATCGACGCCTTGCTGATCGGCGTCCTGACGCGGGGCCACGTGCTCCTCGAGGGCGTGCCCGGGCTCGCCAAGACGCTCGCGGTACGCACGCTGGCGAGCTGCATCCACACCAGCTTCCAGCGCATCCAGTTCACGCCGGACCTGCTGCCGTCGGACCTGATCGGGACGATGATCTTCAACCCGGCGAAGGGTACCTTCGAGCCTCGCCAGGGGCCGATCTTCGCCAACCTGATCCTCGCCGACGAGATCAACCGCGCGCCCGCCAAGGTCCAGAGTGCCTTGCTCGAGGCGATGGAGGAGCGCCAGGTCACGATCGGCGACCAGACCTACCCGATGGCCGATCCGTTCCTGGTGCTCGCCACCCAGAACCCGATCGAGCAGGAGGGCACGTATCCGCTGCCCGAGGCGCAGGTCGACCGCTTCATGCTCAAGGTGGTCCTCGACTACCCGCGCAAGGACGAGGAGCGCCGCATCCTGGACCGCATGAGCGGCCTCGACGCGGCGAGCGCCAACCGGGTCGTGGACGTGCCGCAGATCCTCGCCGCGCGCGAGGCCGTGCAGCACGTCTACATGGACGAGCGCATCAAGGACTACGTGGTGAACCTCGTTCAGGCGACGCGCCGGCCGCAGGACTTCGGGCTCAAGCTCGACGGCATGATCCTGTACGGCGCCTCGCCGCGGGCCACGCTGTTCCTGACGCGCGCGGCGCGGGCGCATGCGTTCCTGCAGGGGCGCGGCTTCGCGACGCCGGAGGACGTGAAGGCCGTGGCGCTGGAGGTGCTGCGCCACCGCGTGATCCTGACCTACGAGGCGGAGGCCGAGGAGGTCACCAGCGACGACGTGGTCCGCAAGGTCTTCGACGCCGTCGAGGTGCCGTGAGCCGATCCCATGCTGCCGCGTGAGCTGAACTTCATCCGGGGAGCGTGCGCGAAGCGCGCGTGGGTTCCAGCCCCCCACCCCGCAAGAAGCGTCGTTCTTGCGGGGCCCCACCCCCGAGCCGGCTCGCCACGCTCGCCGCGCGCCGCTGGCGCGTGCACGTCGTCAGCGCCGCGTTCGCATGCCTGCGCGACTCGTGTGGACCAATCCCATGCTGCCGCGTGAGCTGATCAAGAAGATCCGGCGCATCCAGATCGTCACCAGCCGGCGCGCCGACGAGAGCTTCGTCGGCCAGTATCGCTCGGTGTTCCGAGGTCGCGGCATGGAGTTCGACGAGGTGCGCGCGTATGCGTGGGGCGACGACGTCCGCGCCATCGACTGGAACGTCACCGCGCGCACGTCCATCCCGCACATCAAGCGCTACAACGAGGAGCGCGAGCTCACCGTGTTCCTGCTCGTCGACGTGAGCGGCTCGCAGCGCTTCGGCTCGACCGACCAGCTCAAGTCGGAGGTGGCCGCGGAGGTCGCGGCGGTGCTCGCGTTCTCGGCGATCAAGAACCGCGACAAGGTGGGCGCGCTCTTCTTCACCGACGAGGTCGAGAAGGTGCTGCCGCCCGCGGCGGGGCCCTCTCACGTGCTGCGGGTGGTGCGCGAGGTCCTGCTCTTCCAGCCCCACGGCCACGGCACGGACGTCGCGGGCGCGCTGCGCTACCTGGGGCGGATCCTGAAGCGGCGCGCGATCGTTTTCCTGGTCAGCGACTTCCTCGGGCCGGGGTTGTCCGAGGGTGAGCTCAAGGGTCCGCTCCGGCGCGCCGCGCGCCGCCACGACGTGGTGGCGATCCGCATCCGCGATCCGCGCGAGGTCGAGCTGCCGCGGGCCGGGCTGGTGCGCATGCGGGACGCCGAGACCGGCACCGAAGCGATCTTCGACCTGGGCTCGCGGCGGGTCCGCGAGCATTATCAGCAGGCCGCGTCGGCGCGTGACCGCGCGTTCGAGACGACCCTCGCTCGCTCGGGCGTGGACCTCATCTCGCTGCGTACCGACCAGCCCTACGAGCTGCCGCTCGGGCGCTTCTTCCGCGAGCGGGCGCGCCGCGTCCATTGAGGGCTCGACGCATGGGGCGCCGGTGGCTCGGTCGGTTGGCGTTCGTGGCGGCCCACGCGCTGTGGATCGTCGCGCTCGGCACCGCCAGCGCTCGCGCCGACGAGCCGGTCACGCTCGAGGTGCCCGCCGCGACGACCCACGTGGGTGACGTGGTGACCCTGAGCGCGCGGGTGCCGGTGAAGCCCGGCGAGGCGGTGGTGCCGGCCGACCTCGGCGGATCGCTCGGCAAGCTCGCGGTGCGCGCCGTGCGCGTGGTCCCCCCGCCGAGAGACGGCGCCGACCCGTGGCCGACGCTCCAGGTCGACGTCCAGGCGTTCGAGATCGGCGCCGTCGAGGTGCCCCCGGTGCCGTTCCAGGTGCGCGCTCGTGACGGCCAGCTCACCGAGTGGACCACCACCTCGGCGAAGCTCGAGGTCACGAGCGTTCGCCCGCCGGCCGAGACCGAGCCCAAGCCCGCCGACCTCGCGCCGCCCGCGGAGCTCGCGTTCGCCCGCTCCAAGCTCGTGAAGCTCGCGCTCGCCGTCGCCGCGTTGCTCGCGCTGGGCGCGCTGCTCGGGTGGTGGCTGGTGCGCCGCTTCGGCGGCAAGAAGGTGAAGCCGGCGCCGCCGCCGGTCCCCGCCGACGTGCGGGCGCTGCGCGACCTCGAGACGCTCCTCGGCGGCGGCGCCCTCGCGCACGGCGACCTGCGCCGCTTCCACATCGAGCTCGCGGTCATCCTCAAGCGCTACCTGGAGGACCGCTTCCGCTTCCCAGCCGTCGAGCACACCACCGGCGAGGTCGAGCGCGACCTGCGCCGGCTGGGCGTCGACGCGCTCGCCCAGCAGCCCGCGGTCGAGGTGCTGCGCGACTGCGACCGCATCAAGTTCGCGAACGCCGCCACCACCGTCGACGAGAGCCGCGCGCGAGCGGCGCACGTGCGCGCGGTGGTGGACCGCACCCGCGTCGGGTCGAGCGCCGACGGCGGTGAGCCCGTGGCGGGGGCACCGTGATCCGCTTCGCCGACCCGTGGGTGCTGCTGCTCCTGGTCCCGCCGGCGGTGGCGTGGGCGTGGTCGCGGCGGCGCGGGCACCCGGCGCGGGCGCGGCTCGGGTTCTCGGACACCGCGGTGCTCGACGCCGTCGCGCGCACTGCGCGCACCCGGGTGCCGCGGCTGCTCGCGGCCGCGCGGCTGGCGGGCGTGGTGCTCGCGGTGGCGGCGCTGGCGCGGCCGCAGCTCGGCACCGTCGAGGAGCGGGTGACGCAGGAAGGGATCGACATCGTCGTCGCGCTCGACATCTCGCGGTCGATGGAGGCGGAGGACTTCCAGCCCTCCAACCGCCTCGACGTCGCCAA
>CAYMQR010000335.1:0-6056 GCA_964392195.1 uncultured bacterium
GTAGCGGTGATTCGGCTCCCCCTCGCGCACCCGGCGCAAGAGCAGCTCGGATTGTCCGCGGATCACGGTGAGCAGGTTGTTGAAGTCGTGGGCGATGCCGCCCGCGAGACGCCCCACGGCCTCCATCTTCTGCGACTGCTGGAGCTGCGCCTGCAGCGACTCCTCCGCCTGGTTGCGGCGGTAGCCGTCGATGAGGACTCCGGCCGCGTTGGCGAGCAGCTCGAGCTGCGAGCGCTCGTCGTCCGTGTAGCCGGACTCGTTGGCGACGCCGAGGATGCCCACGATCTCGGCGCCGCGGCGGATCGGCACGCCCACGAACTGACGCAGCCGGCCCGCGAACGGCAGCAGCTCGTCGGTGGTCGGCTCGCGCGCCAGGTCGCTCGACGCCACCGTGCGGCCGGTGCGGATGATCGTGCCGACCAGCCCCTGCAGCTTGTCCACCTCGACCAGCCGCTCGGTCCCCCGCTGGGGCGGCCCGCTCATCCCGTCGGACGCGAGGATCTTGAAGCGCCCGCCCGGCAGCACCACACCCACCAGGCCGCCGCGGCTCTGGGTCTGCTCGAGCGCGCCGGCGAGCAGGCGCTCGCTCGCGCGGTGCCAGTCGCCGCTCTCGAGGAACTCGGTGAGCGCCGCTCCGATCGTCTCGAGCTCGCGGGTCTTGGCGCGCAGCCCGGCCGCGGAGCTCTCGAGCTCGCGCTGCGTGCGCAGCCACGACTCGACCGTCTGGTTGAAGGCGCGAGCCAGGTCCACCAGCTCGGGCGCGCCGGTCTCGGCGGCGCGCGTCGTGAAGTTGCCGGTTCCCACCGAGCGCGCCGTCGCCACCAGCGACGCGAGCGGCGCGGTGAACCGCCGCGCCACGAAGAACGCGACGAGCGAGCCCAGCACGGCACCCGAGATCGTGAGCAGCGACACGGCGCGGAACGCGGCCCGCAGCGGCTCGGTGAACTGGTTCTCGTCGACGCCGGCCACCAGCTTGAGCGCTCCGCCGAGCTCCACGTCGAGCGTGCGGATCCCCGAGCTCTCGACCCTCTCGGGCGGCGAGGCCGCCAGGATGCGCCCTCCGGCGCGCAGCTCGACGCGGTCGCCGACCGCGATCGCGTACTCCTGGAGCACGCCGGCGTCGAGGCGCCGCGCCGCGACCAGGTAGCCGCGGGGCCGCCCCGAGACGTCGAGCGGCGCCACCTGGACCTCGACGCCGATGTCGCCGACGCGCACCGTCTCGGCGAGCGCGTTGGCGAGGTGGGCGCGCTTCACGAGGCGCTCGAGGCGTGGCTCGATCTCGGGGCGGCCCACGCCGCTCCACGCGAGGATGCGGCCGTCGGCGTCGAGGAATCCGAAGCCGGCCGCACCCAGCTCCGCGAGCTCCTCGTCGGCCGCGAAGTGCAAGGTGGCCGCGTCGCGGACCTCGGTGAGCGCCAGCATGCGGGGCTCGTCCGCGAGGCTCCTCACCTGCTGCGCCCGCAGCCGCGACGCGGTCGCGTGGACGCGCTGCAGCACCCGCGCGTCCTGCGCGAGGCGGGCTCGGACCTCCCCTTCGGCGCGCGCCGCGATCCAGCGGTTGGTGAGGCCGAGCAGCGTCACGATCACCAGCGCCGTGATGCCGCCGAAGCCGAGCAGCATGCGGGTCTGGAACGACAGGCGCATCGTGCTCAGCCCCCGCTCGCGGGGATGGTCAGCGGGACCTCGGTCACCTCGCCGGCGCGCACCTCGACGGTGGCGGTCACCGGCGGCAGGCGCTCGTTCCAGGTCGAGACGGTGTAGCGCCCGGGCGCGACGTCCGCGAGACGGAAGCGGCCGTCCGCGGCGGCGAGCGCGTGCCACGGTGTGGGAGTGGCGAAGATCACCGCGTTCATCGACTTGTGGATCGAGCAGAAGATGCGGATCGCGCCCGGCTCGCGGACCCTGATGGTGCGCGCGTCGCCCTTGGGATAGAGGCCGAGGTCGAACGCGTTGGGCTTCGAGTACGAGAACGCGTTGTGGGTGATCGAGTCGTCGTTCGGGATCCGCACCGTCTGGCCCGCGGTGACGAGAAGGAAGGGGGGCTCGAAGCGTGCGCCCTTCTGGCTGATCTCCGGGATATCCGTGGGCACGGCCACCGGCGGCGCGCTGTCCTGGACCGCGAGGAACACCACCACCGGACCGACCGCATCGAGCGGCAGCGCGGCGCCCAGGGCGGTCCGCACGGTGCCGGTGATCGTGCCGAGCGCTTCGGCGCCGTGGACGTCACGAGCGGCGAAGGCCAGCACGCAACCCGCCAGCCACGCTCGGAGGATCGGCCGCTTCATCGAACCTGGAGCTCGAGATCGAGGCGCTCGGACGAGCCAGGCGCGAGCGACACCGGCCGCTCGAGCGGCGGGAACCGCGGGTGCCACACCACGAGCGTGGCGGCCGCGGCGGGCGGCGGGCGCAACCCGTCGAGCACGAAGCCGCCGTCCGAGCTCACGGTCGTGTACGGCCCCGGCGCGACGTAGAGCGTGACCTCGGCCGGCTCCCCGGGTGCGCCGCCGACGGCGAAGCAGCGGAGCTCACCGACCCTCGCCGCCGGCACCACCACCTCGGCCCCGGACGCGACGCTCGTCAGGACACCCGCGCCGGGGCACGAGAGCGCGCGCGGCCGGTCGTCGCCGTTGCGGATCGCGAACGAGCCCCCGACGCCGACGGCGGCGTAGCGCGGCTCGAAGCGGCTCGCGAAGCGGGTGGCGCGCAGCTCCACCCGCGCGGTCCCGCGCGGCGATTCGAGCCCCGCCACGCTCACCACGGCGAAGCCCGGCCTCGAGTAGTCGACGAGCTCCGCGTCGCGCAGCGCGCGATCCCCGTAGGCACCGCCGCCGCTCGGCAAAGTCACGCCCTCGTGCGGTACGAGCCGCAGCGTTCCCTCGAGGCTCGACGTCCCGGGCGCCGGAGGGTGCGTACCGGACGCGCAACCGGCGACCAGCGCCGCCACCAGGCCCGCGACGAGCCGGCGAGCGCGGTGGCGCTCGCTGGCGGCGTGGAGCGGGGCCGGAGTGGTCGTCATGAGCCAGCGGGCGGACCGGCCGCGTGCCGACGTCGCCGCCCTCGTCGCGGCGCGAGTCTACACCCGTGCGCCTTCGGCGCTCGACGGCTGCGGCGAGGGCTGTGTCCAGGGCGTCAGCCGCGGCCACAGCACCGGCACGTTGCGGCGGTAGAGCTCGTACGGCTCACCGACGTCGCGCGCCAGACGGCGTTCCTCGAAGCGCAGCCCGATCAGGAAGTAGGCGCTCGCCAGGATCGCGAACAAGAGCCGCCCGGTCGTCATCGTCGACGCGCTCCACAACAGCACCAGCATCGCCAGGTACATCGGGTGGCGCGTGAAGCGGAACGGCCCCTTCACGACGAAGGGCGCGTTCACGATGGGCGTGCCCTTGTAGTACGCCGCGAGCTGCCGCGTGCCGACGAACGCGGCCTCGTCGAAGTGCCGGCTCACCCACCACGCCGCGGCGAGCGCCCCCCAGAACGTCACGTCCAGCACGTGCCCGGCCACACCCTCGATCCGCCACAGCAGGGCCGGCATCGGCCGCCACGACGCGAGCAACACGAGCAGCGTCACGCCGGACACCACCACGTACGTCGCGCGCTCGAACGCCTCCGGGAACACCGAGCAGAAGAGCCGCTTCCATGCGTGCGTCGCCATGGCGCTGTGGATCGCCGCGAACCCGGCGAAGAGCGCGAGGTTCCAGCGCAGCGCGCCCGGCGACGGCGCGGGCGACGTGCGGGTGACCCAGAAGAAGAGCCACGCCACCATCCCAAGATTGGGAACGTTGGCGAAGAACACCACGGCCCACCGCCACATCAGGAACGCGCGCTTGCTCATGACGCTCGACCTTCGCTCCCGGGCCGCGGGCGCGACAAGCGCCGCCGAGCTCGTCGGCGATCGCATCTCGACAAGTGTGGCGGCGCTCACCAAGATCGGCGGCAGGGCGCTCGTGCGCGCCCCGCCGGGGAGGCGATCGACATGAAGTGCGCACACGCATCCGCGCCGCTCGTAGCGCTCGCGCTGATCCTGGGCTCGCTGGCGAGCGCTTGCTCGTCGTCCGACCGGCCTCGTGATCCGACCCCCGGCCTCACCATCCGCGACGAGGCGAAGCTCAAGGTGGGCGGCGCCGGCGCGGGTCGATGGATCCTGCCCAACGGCCGCGTCATCGAGCCGATCGGCACGCTGGTGCCGGTCGACGAGATCCCGCTCGGGCTCGCGCTCACGCCCGACGGCCGGACGCTGTTCGCGACCTCGAACGGCCGCGGCCCGCAGACGGTCGCGGCGATCGACACCACCTCGGCGATCACGCTCTCGACCGCGGCGCGCGAAGCGCTGTACGCGGGCCTCGCGGTGTCCGCCGACGGCAGGACCGTGTACGCGGCGGGCGGCGGCACCAGCACCATCGAGGTCCTCGACTGGGACGGCGCGGCGCTCACCCCGCGCAGCTCGTTCCCGGTGGGCCTGCGCTTCCCCGCCGGTCTCGCGCTCAGCCCCGACGGCGCGCTGCTCTTCGCGGTGAACCAGGCCGGCAAGGGGCTCGCGGTGATCGCCACGGCGGACGGCGCGCGCGTCGGCTCGGCCGGGACGGGCGGGAACCCGTTCGCCGTCGCGCTCGCCCCGGACGGCACCGAGGCCTACGTGTCGGCGGAGAAGGACTCGACGATCGGCATCTACGACGTCCGCGACCCGGCCGCGCCGCACCAGGTCGCCGCCGTCGAGGTACCCAAGAATCCCGAGGGGCTCGCGGTGTCGGCCGACGGGCGGCGGCTGTGGGTCGCCAACGCCGACGAGGACACCGTCACCGCCATCGACCTCGCCAGGCGCAAGGTCGAGCGCTCGATCGACCTGCGCACCATCAACGCCCAGGGCTACGGCACCGGCCCCAACGCGCTCGCGTTCTCGCCCGACGGCGCGCGGCTCTACGTCGCGCAGGCCACCGAGGACAAGATCGCGGTGGTCGACCTCGCCAGCGCGCGGGTGATCGGTGGCATCCCCACCGCGTGGTACCCGACCGCGGTCGTGGTCTCGCCGGACGGGCGCCGGCTCTACGTCGCCAACGCCAAGGGCACCGGCTCGGGTCCATCGGCGCCGCCGCGCGCCGAGCTGCGCAACGGCGCCAACGTGCAGCTCGTCGACATCCCCGCCGACGACGAGCTCGCGCGGCTCGCGAGCCGGATCGACGAGATGAACTCGCGTTCGGCGCGCCTCTTCGAGGTCGACTCCAGGCGCTTCGACAACCCGGTGCCGCGCGAGCGCGGCGGCGCGACGCCCATCGAGCACATCCTGATCGTGGTGCGCGAGAACAAGACCTACGACGCGCTCCTCGGCGACTTCCCGGGCGGCGACGGCGTGCCCGAGAACTGCCTCTACTGCAGCGACGTGACGCCCAACCTGCGCGCGCTCGTGGAGCGCTTCGCGAGCGGCGACAACTACTACTCGACCGCCGAGATCTCCGACCAGGGGCACCAGATCCTGACCGGCGCGATCTCCAACACCTACATGGAGAAGAACCGCTTCGCGCAGGGGCGCCCGGGGCCGTTCTTCATCGAGGTGGTCGCGAACCCGGCCACGTATCCGAAGAAGCAGTACCTGTTCCAGAACCTGGTCGACCACGGCATCCGCTTCCGCAACTACGGCGAGGCGGTGGGAATGTTCCCGCGCGGCATGATCCTCGACACCTCGCTGATGAACTTCACCGCGGTCGATCCGCCGTTCTTCTACCCGCTCTCGAAGGACGTGAAGAAGCTCGAAGGGCGGATCGCCGAGTGGGAGCGCGACGGGCTGCCGCGGGTGGCGTTCATGCTGTTCCCCAACGATCACACCCTCGGCTGCAGCCCGGTGTTCCCGACCCCGCAGTCGATGGTCGCGGACAACGACCTCGCCACCGGCCAGCTCATCGAGTGGCTCTCACACAGCAAGTACTGGGAGTCGTCGCTGGTGCTGGTGGTCGAGGACGACCCGCAGGACGGCGTCGACCACGTCGACGCGCACCGCTCGATCCTGCTCGCCGCGTCGCCGTGGGTGCGGCGCGGCTACGTCTCGCCCGCCCACTACCACGAGG
>CAYMQR010000336.1:0-6041 GCA_964392195.1 uncultured bacterium
GCGCTCTACGCGGCGTGGGCGGTCGAGAACGGCGCACCCGATGCGTCGGTGTCGGCGAGCATCGCCAAGGCGTATGCGTCCGAGGCGTTCCGCAAGTGCGCCGGTGACGCGATCCAGGTCCACGGCGGGATCGCCATCACCTGGGAGCACGACCTCCACCTCTACTTCAAGCGCGCCAAGCTCGGAGAGATGCTGTTCGGCGACCCGATCTTCCACCGCGAACGAATGCTGACGCAGGTGCTCGCATGAGCCTCACCCAGATGTTCCGGCCGCGAAATCGCGGCCAGCTCGCCTTCATCACCAAGGTCCACCGCTGGATCTACACGCGAAGCGGCGGCCGGGTGGGCGCCACCCTGGGCGGGATCCCGATGATCCTGCTCACCACCACCGGGCGAAAGAGCGGCGAGCAGCGCACCACGCCGCTGCTCTCGATGAAGGACGGCGACCGCTTCATCGTCGTGGGCTCGAACGCCGGCGCCGACAAGCCGCCGGCGTGGTGGCTCAACCTGCAGGCCAAGCCGGACGCGAAGGTCCAGCACGGCCGCAAGTCCTTCACGATGCGCGCCGCGCAAGCGACGCCGGAGGAAGCGGCGGTGCTGTGGCCGCGCCTCGAGAAGATGTACCCCGGCTACATCGACTACAAGAAAGGCACCACCCGCGAGATCCCGATCGTCATCCTGAGCCCCGCCTAGCGCCTCGGTCGCATCGCTCGCATCGCCCCGATCGATCCCCGCGGCCGCGACGGAGCGCGGCCCTCCACCCGATCGGCCCGCATCGCGCGCGCATTCCGTACGAACCCCGCTCGATCCCCGGCGCCCCGTAGCGGCGGGCGCGAGCCCGCCGGGACACCCCGGCGACCTGGCGGTCGCCGCTACGAGCGGTACCGCTCGGCCTGGAGGGCGCGCCTCCAGCGCGGCGCGGCGATCAGCCGCTGCTCGCCGAGCCGAAGCGCCTGGCGGAGCGCGCCTTCGCCCTGGCGCGTTCGACCTCGCGATCGAGCGGCGGCGCGTTCGTGACGAGCGAGTCGACCAGCACCCGCGCCGCGGCGGTCACCTCGGCGACCGCGCGATCGAACGCCGCCTGGTTGGCCCTGGACGGCTTGGTGAACCCGCTCACCTTGCGCACGAACTGGAGCGCCGCGGCGGCGATCTCCTCGTCGGTCGCGGGCGGCTCGAAGTTGAAGAGCGGTCGGATGTTGCGGCACATCGTGGCCTCCGTGCCCTCACTCTCGGCGCCGCCGCGCTCGCGCGCAAGCGCCACCCACGCCACCGCCGCGCGATTACCCTCGCCCCATGCACGTCACCACCACCCGCGTGCGCGAGATCCTCACGCGCAGCTCGGGCTTCCTGCGTGACGTGTGCTCGCACTCGCTGCAGCCGTATCGCGGCTGCAGCCTGGGCGGCTCGCTGTGCGGTGTGGCGTGCTACGTCCAGCACAACGGCTGGCTCACCCGCGGCGAGCGCTGGGGCACCTTCCTCGAGGTCCGCGAGAACGCCGCCGAGGCGTACCGAGCGAGCGCCGACCGCGAGCGCCGCTGGGCGCGCGCCAAGCGCGGCCGGTTCGCGATCTTCCTGTCGAGCTCGACCGAGCCGTTCCTGCCGCAGGAGAGCCGCCACGGCGTGACCGCGTCGGTGCTCGCCGCGATGGTCGGCGATCCTCCCGACGCGCTCATCCTCCAGACCCACACCCACCACGTCGCCGATCACCTCGAGCGGCTGCGCGCACTCGCGGCGCGCACCGAGCTGCGCGTCCACCTCTCGATCGAGACCGATCGCGAGCACGTGCCCGGTCTGCCGCCTCACGCGAGCCCCGTCGAGGCGCGCCTCGCCGCCGCGGCCGCGCTGCGCGCAGCGGGCCTGCGCACGATCGTCACGGTGTCGCCGCTCTTGCCGATCGCCGACCCGCACGCCTTCTTCGCGCGCCTCGCAACCTGCGCCGACGCGGTGGTGGTCGACCACTTCATCGAGGGCGACGGCACGCCCGACGGCGCCCGCACGCGCGCCACCGCGCTCCCCGCGGTGATGGAGTCGATCGAGCCCGGCTCGTCGCGCCTCGACTACCGCGATCGGATCGTCGCGATCGCGACGCGCCACCTGCCCGGCCGCGTCGGTGTCAGCCGCGACGGCTTCGCCGGCCGTTACCTCGCGGAATGACCCGCGGGCGATCGCCTTCACTCCCGCGCGCGCAGGTCGGCGATCCACGCCCCCGCTCGCCGGGCCTCGGCCTCGTGGCCTTCTTCGCGCCAGGTCTCGGCGAGCGCGGCGGCGTACCACTCCCGCACCGACGGCAGCGCGAGCAGCCGCGCCGCGTACGCGGTGGCGGCGTCGCCGAGCGGCAGCGCGTACGTCTGCGCGCGGAACGCCACCGGCGTGAAGAACGCATCCACCGCCGTGAACTCGGCGCCCGCGAGGAACGGCCCGCCGAAGCGCGCGAGCCCCTCGTTCCACAGCGCGTCGAGCCGCTCGATCTCGCGGGCGAGCGCGGGTGGGTAGGGCGCGAGCCGGACGCGGATCCCGCAGTTCATCGTACAGATCTCACGTAGCGTGCCGAACCCCGAGTGCATCTCGGCGCTCGCGCAGCGCGCCCACGAGCGCGCCGCCGCGTCGCGCGGCCACACCGCGGGGTAGCGCTCGGCGAGGTGCTCGACGATCCCCATCGAGTCCCACACCGTGGTCTCGCCGTCGCTCAGGCACGGCACCTTGCCGGTCGGCGAGAACGCGCGGAACCCGTCCGGGTCGCTCTCGCCGAGGAACGGCACCAGCTTCTCCTCGAACGGGATGCCGACCTCGCGCATCAGCACCCACGGACGCAGCGACCACGACGAGTAGTTCTTGTTGGCGATGAAGAGGCGAAGCATGACGGAAGGTCATCCGCGCAGCGCGGGCGCTGCGCCGGTGGGCCGCTCGGTGAAGCCGCGGCAGACCGCGGCGAGCTTGTGGCCGTCGGGGTCGCGGACGTACGCGGCGTAGAAGTCGGGGTCGTAGTGGACCCGGCGTCCGGGTACACCCTCGCTGGTACCGCCGTTCGCGAGCGCCGCGGCGTGGAACGCGTCGACCTCGTCCCACGTGCTCGCGCCGAAGGCGATCATCGTGCCGTTGCCGGCACTGGCCGCGCGCCCGTCGAACGGCGGGCAGAGCCAGAGCGCCACCTGGCGCACGCCGCGCTCCTCGTAGAGCCCCCAACCGATCCAGCCCTCGAAGCCGGTCTCGCCCGAGGTGTCGCAGCGGACGTGTCCGAGCGCGCCGAGTGCTGCGTCGTAGAAGCGTGCCGCGCGCTCCAGGTCGTTCGTGCCCAGGCAGACGTAGGTGAACATGGACGTCACCGCTTCGCGCGCGAGCGGGTGCGCGGCGCCGCTTCGCGCTGCGCGAACTGCACGACGTTGCCCTCGGGATCGCGGCCGTCGAGGAGCAGGCGTCCGTTCCAGCGCCACGCCGAGCGTGCCGGCCGCAGCGCGCCGCCGGTGGCGCGGGCCGCGCGTCGCACCGCCGCGAGGTCGGTACACGCGAACACCGGCTTGAAGGCCGTGTCCTCGCGCGGCGCCGGCGGGCTCGCGATCACGATGGAGTCGGCGATCGTGGCCGGGATCGCGTGCACGACCAGCTCGATCCCGCTGCCACGCAAGAGATCGTAGGACGGCTCGCATTCGACCGCGTCGAGCCCGAGCGTCGCGCGATAGAACCGCGACACCCGATCCTTGTCCTTCGCGTAGATGACCAGCGTCGGTTGGCTCGCCTGCGATGGCGCCGCCGAGCGATCGGACCGGTCGGTGGGCGGATGGCTCATCGGGCGCCTCGGGGATCGGCAAAGAGTGCGGGATTCCCACCGTCGAGGTCCGGTATCCTACTTCGACCCTTTCGCCGGGACGCAACGTCATGTCTCCTCTTCGTCGAGCCGCTTCGCTTCGATCGACCGGGCTCGCGGCGGCCCTCCTCGTGCTCGCCGCTGGGTCGAGCCGCGCCGACTACGTCACGACCTCCGTCGCGCCGGTGTCCGTGGCGGCCAACCTCGGCACCACCGGCTCGCAGCCGATCTCGGTGCTCGCGACCCAGGACCTGAGCGGTACCAGCACCGACCTGACCCGCGCCCAGCGCTACACGCCCGGGCCGAGCGGCTACCAGGGGATCTTCAGCTTCACGGTGCCCGCCGGGCTCGACGTCGCGACCGCCTCCGGTCTCGCGCTCGCCACGAGCTTCTACGGCCAGCCGAAGAGCTATCAGCGCTGGACCTTCCAGGTGCGCGACTACGCGGCGTCGAGCTGGCTCACGCTCGGCTACAACGACGGCGCCGCCTACCACGAGTGGAAGGCGCTCTCGTTCAACCTGAGCGGTGATCTGTCGCGATTCGTGAACCCGTCGCGGGTCATGCAGGTCCGCTACACGACCTATTCGGCGGTGGACTGGAGCGACCTCGACTGGCTCGCCTTCCAGATCACCACGTACGTGCCGCCCACCACCGAGGCCAACCCGCAGATCCCGGTCGGCCCCGGCTACACCGACGTGTCGCCGCACCAGGTGGTCCGCACGATCGACAACGTCGTCTACACGGTGGCGCCCGATTGCACCTCGTACCCCGAGTGCCCGAACAGCGCGATCCACGTTCGAAAGGCGAACCAGCCCGGCACGCCCACGTCGTTCACCGAGCTCGACGCAGCGCACGCGCCGGGCGGCGGCGTGGGACAGCCAGCAGTGGGCCTCGACGGCCAGGGCCGCATCCACGTCCTCTGGAACAAGCGCTCCGGCTACACCAAGTACGCGACCTTCGACACCAATACGGGGCTCTGGTCGTCGAGCGAGAGCCTCGGCGCCTCGGGCTGGACGGACTTCAACCAGGGTGAGGAAGGAACCGCGCTGGCGATCGACGCCGCCGGCGTGCCGCACGCGGTGTGGAGCACGCGCACCGGTCCCAACAGCCGCCTGCGCCTCAAGTACGCGCGGCGGCTCGCGAGCGGCTGGGAAGCGCCGGTGGACGTGGCCGACGTGGTCGACTGCAACCCCGCGTCGGACTACTGCAACGCGTGGCATCCCACGCTCGCCTTCGCGCCGAACGGCGACCTCTACCTCGCGTGGCTCAACGGCACCTACGACTACCTGAGCGACGGCCGAATCCGCGTGCGCAAGCGGCTCGCGAGCGGTGCATGGCAGCCGTCCATCGCGATCCCGGAGGCGGCGCAGACCGGCATCGACCAGGGGCCGTCGATGATCGTGACCGGCGAAGGCGTGGTGCACGTCACGTTCTGCGACGTCGGCAATCGCATCCGCTACTGGTATCAGGACGCGAGCGGCTGGCGCGGCGATCTGCAGCCGGCCTCGCAGGTCACGCACAACCCGGCGCTCGGCCCTGACGGCGCGGGCGGCGTGCAGATCTACGGCCACGGCACGCCGCAAGGCCCGATCAACGGCTTCGGCGCGAACATGTACGCGTTCCGCAAGCCCGCCGGCGGGAGCTGGGGGCCGTGGACGCTCTACGCGAGCGGGCGCATCGACAGCTCGGCGAGCACGCGCTGGTCGCAGTTCTTCCACTACCGTCCCGAGGTCGTCGACATCCTCTACTGGTCGAGCGACTACCCGAACACGCTGCTGCTCGGCACCCGCTGAGCGGCGCGCTCGATCGCCACATCCGGGAGGGCTCACGCCCTCCCCTACACGGCCACTTCGTCGGCCGGTGTCGTGGGCGTGTAGGGGCGAGCGTCAGCTCGCCCGCGCTTCACCGGCACAGCCGCCGGCCCTCGCACCACCGCCCGTAGCGGCGGGCGCGAGCCCGCCGGGGTTCACCGGGCTAGCGCCACTCGATCTCCACGACCGGGAGGGCTGACGCCCTCCCCTACACACGGCCCTGATCCACGCCGAGCTCCTCGCGTACGCGCTTCGTGAGCAGCTTCGCGAGCAGCGCGACGCAGACCGCCACGATCGGCCACGCGCCGGAGGTGTCCGACGCGAGCACGGTCGTGGGAACGCCGCTCGGCGACGTGTAGGTGTACGACTCCTTGGGCGCGGTGCACGCCGAGTAGCTCGTGCCGAGCGCGATCGCACCGAGCAGGAACA